>NZ_KV793614.1:0-1907 GCF_001808505.1 Oligella sp. HMSC09E12 | reverse complement strand
AATGTCCTTCGCTTTCTGTGTCGGCAATCGTTCCAACACATCCTTAAGGTAAGCATAAGGATCATGGCCATTGAGCTTAGCCGATTGAATTAACGACATCACAGCAGCCGCACGTCGACCCGCTTTCTCTGAACCTACAAAGAGCCAATTCTTGCGACCAATCGCGAGTGGACGAATCAAATTCTCTACCGCATTATTATCCATCGGCAGTTGAGCGTCTTCCAAGAGGCGCGTCAAGGCAAGCCAATTGTTCAGGCTGTAACGAATGGCTTTGGCGATCGCCGAGTTCGGCGGCACCAGCTCAAACTGACTGCGCAACCACCTTTCTAATTGCTTAAGTGCCGGCTCCATGTGGCGTTGTCGATGGGCTAATCGCTCCGGTGGACTTAAGTTCCTGGCCTCGGCCTCGTAGTGATAAAGTCGTTGGATTTGTTGTAAGGCCTGTTCAGCCACTGAGCTGCCGTTGGCTTGGTAAATATCGTGGAATTTGCGACGCGCATGCGCCCAACATCCTCCCTCAATCACTTGCTCATCGGCAAAGAGGGCTTTATAACCGGCGTAATCATCACACATCAGACTACCGCGCCAATCGCCTAGGAATTCGCGGACATGAGCGCCTGAGCGACCTGGCTTAAAGTCATAAATCACCGCTTTCATCTGCTCATAAGCACCCGGGGCATAGACCCAGAAATAACCACGTTGCGTTTTGCCCTTTTTATGGTGCATGTAAGTGATGGGTGTCTCATCGGCATGCAATACTGAATGCGAGAGCACCTCTTGGCGTAAAGCATCAACGAGCGGTTGTAACTGTGCGCCACAGGTGCCTACCCAATCCGCCAGCGTAGAACGGGCAATGCGTACACCGCTGCGCTCAAAGATGGCTTCTTGACGGTGCAACGGCAGATGGTCAGCATACTTCATGATGAGTACTGTCGCCAGCAGTCCGGTCGTTGCCAACCCCTTATCAATGATGTGAGGAGGTACCGGCGCTTGATTGAGGGTCTTGCAACAATCACACACGTATTTCGGACGAATGTGATTCTCCACGCTAAAAGTACCGGGCACATAGTCCAGTTTCTGACTCACATCATCCCCAAGATGACGCATCTCAGCACCACAACCACAGGTCGTGCTTTCCAACGTATAATGAATATCCACCGAGGGCAATTCCGCCGGCAAACGCATACGAGCCGGTGTGCGAGGTGTGTGCTCTTGACCACTCATGGACGTTAATTGCTGACCGATGTTGTCTAACATCGTTTCTAGCTCAGCCAGATCCTCATGGGCGTCATCTTCAAAAAGTTTCGCTTGTAGGTCAGGGAGCTGTTCACTACGTTTAGCAAAGTTGATGCGTCTTAAGATCGCCAACTCCATCTTCACTTGTTCGTAAGCGCTCAGAACACGACGATAGGCCAGATCCTTTTCTTCCACCTGTGCTGCTTTTTTTACAATTAATGCGTCTTGTTGAGCAATTAAGGCTTGTTGTTGCAGCACGAGTTCGCGCAACTGCTCAGCAGTTAACTGGGATAAATCAGAGGAAAGAAAAGCAAAAGAATTCGGCATAAGACGTAGTATGCCTTATGCCGATAAAATAAGCGATCCCGAGAATACCTAATTGACAAGATCGCCCCATTTAGTTCACGATCAAACTAACAATAACGATAGATACCGGCTTCACCTAAACGATGCCAAGGCAGCCCCAAGGCTAAGGCCTGCAGTTGTTCTGCCGACAGTGCCGGATTCATCCGTGAGCCTGCACCGTGAAAGCGTCCTTCATGTAGTCGACGAACACATAGCCACGACCCCAGCGCATCGTGCATGAGTAATTTAAGAAGCGTGTGCGTGCGATTCATAAACACATAGGCTTCGTGAGGTGCTACCTGACCAAAGCACTGAATTGCCTTAGT
>NZ_KV793613.1:0-34122 GCF_001808505.1 Oligella sp. HMSC09E12 | reverse complement strand
CTTCCCCGCCCTGAACGGCAGGGCTTGTCGCGCAGCCGGTCAACTTAAAAAGCGCCATTCTCATGTGAGAAGCGGCGCTTTTCTTATGTTTGATGAGTTACTTCGTCGTGTCTAAGTTAGCAAGCTTTTGTTTTTGCTGAAGCACTTCAAGGGCGACTTGATAACAATCATTGACATGGGCTCGGCCAACAATCCGCATCGCTGCATAACTAATGCCACCAGATAGGACAGGGCCTAAAAAGGGCACAAATTTAAAGCCGGTTTTGGCTGTGCTGGTAGCGGCAATTTTAGCACCAGCGGTAGTTACGGATTTAACCACCGCTTCGCGCGTAATGTATTTGCCGATTAAGCTGGTGCCGATTTTGGTAATGGCAATTAGGGTCATTTGCTTTAATTGCGGGTCTAAGGCTTCTACTTGCTCAGCGGATAAACCGAATTTCTTATTAATTTTGGGCAGTAGATTCATCAAAATACTGACGTCTGTTGCAATATCCATGCCGGGGATCGGTACCGCCGCCACCGCACCTGAAAAGAATGAGCTGGTATTAACCATTTCATAGCATTCGTCGCGGATTCTAAGTAGCTGTAATTCCTCAATGGAGAGCTTTTCTTTATCTAGCGGCGTTGATTGACGACTTCGCGCTACGGTTGATTGGACGAGCTTGGTGAATTTGGACATATAAATACGCTTTGGAATGTGTTGAGAGTGCTTGAATACTCAATCATACTGCACTAGGCAGCTTCTTGCTATCAAGCAGGCGATGTTGGGGCTCCTTTTTTAGAGATGGGGTGGTTTGGAACTAATTCAAGGGGTTATAACCAACGCCGTACCTGCTGTTTATAGGCGCTAAACTCAGCCTTAAATTTGCTTCCTAACACACGCTCTTAAGGCATAATCTGAAATCGCGTTATATAGAGCAAGTAGAAGATAATCCCGATGCTTGCAAATAGGCTTTGTAAATAAACGGCCCAAGCTAAAAGTAAACATAATATGGCTAGATACATGGGATTACGACTATAACGATAAATACCTGTCATAACCAATTTAGTGCTCGCACTCGGGCGTTTTGGATTGGCTGTGGTTTTGTGACGAACAAAAGCGATAATGGCACTTAGACCGATAGTTAAAGCAAGCAGCATCAGTAAAGTGCTAATGTTTAACTTTGCTTGCCAAGTGATATTAATAATGGGTAACGGTTTGGCCACAAAGTACATAAGTAGTGCGCTTAAAAAGGCGATAAGGGGTGATGGTAGCAGGAGTTCTAAAGCTTTCATAGGTGATAGTTGCTGGGCTTGTGACGGCCTTGGCTTAGGTGGTGTGTGTAGGTAGGTGTTATGATTCAGCTTAGCACAGTAGTGGCGTGAACTGCTGTAGCGAGGAAAAGCGCTTGATGAAAGTGAGCGTGAGTTATGCTGGTATTTGAGCTGTGTGCCACTGTAGGGGGCGATTGTAGCATTATGGCAATAAAAAACTCGCTAACCCTTAAAGCTAGCGAGTTTAAAGAATCTCTGGTGGCCTGGGGCGGAATCGAACCGCCGACACAAGGATTTTCAATCCTCTGCTCTACCGACTGAGCTACCTGGCCAACAAAAAAGTTATTATATACAAAGATTGGGTAAATGTGAAGACTTTATTGAAAATTGATTAAAAATACTCAATTAATGATCTAAAGCCTGCTGAGTTGTTGTTTTTTGACAGCGCCTGTTTGAGTTGCGGCTGAGTTTTTACCATGCGTTGCCAAGATTGCAAATAGAAAGTCGCAATCAATCATTTCAGTTTGTGAAAAATAGCTAAGGGGCATATAATATAGCCTTATAAATAAGAATTGTCGATAGTTTTTTCTTTGCGAATTAAGGGCTTAACCGGTGCAGTCTGGCGTGCGTCTTAGTTTTTATTACCTAGTTTTGAGTCGATATGTCCACCGATGTTTTAACATTTGGCGTTAACCATCACTCTGCCCCGGTTGATATTCGGGAGCGAGTGTCGATGGCTGGTGATGTTGTATTACCGGCCTTACATGGTTTGCGTTCGATTTTTGGTAATTCGGTCAAAGAAGCGGCTATTCTCTCAACCTGTAATCGCACCGAGATTTACTGTGCGGCCGATCAATCGATTGCGGCTGATATTCCAGCATGGTTGGCTGAGTTTAACTCATTAAAAGACGATGAGTTAAGACCCTATATTTATCAATTGGATCAGGATAAGGCGGTGCGTCACGCTTTTCGTGTGGCTAGTGGCTTGGACTCGATGGTTTTGGGCGAGGCGCAAATTCTCGGTCAATTAAAAACTGCAGTACGTACAGCAGATGAGGCAGGTACCCTTGGCTCTACCCTCCATCAGTTGTTTCAACGGACCTTTTCGGTCGCTAAGGAAGTGCGTACCAATACCGCCATCGGGGCGCAGTCGATTTCATTTGCGGCAGCGGCGGTGCGCTTATCAGAGCGGGTTTTTGGAGATCTCAAAAATAGCGATGTGCTGTTTATCGGTGCCGGTGAGATGATTGAGCTTTGTGCCGCACATTTTTCTGGTGCTAATCCTCGCTCCATCACCGTGGCTAACCGTACGCCTGAGCGTGGACAGCTACTAGCCTCCCGTTTTAATGGTGGCACCATGAAGTTGTCTGAGTTGCCAGAGCAGTTACATAAATTTGATGTGGTCGTGACCTGTACCGCCTCCACCCTACCTATTTTAGGCTTGGGTATGGTACAAAAGCTTAGTCGCAAGCGTCGTTCTAAGCCGGTTGTGATGGTTGATTTAGCGGTGCCACGTGATGTGGAGCCGGAGGTCGCTCAGCTGGATAATATTTACTTATACACGGTTGATGACTTAGGCCGCTACGTACAAATGGGTCAGGATTCGCGTCAGCGTGCAGTTGGGCAGGCCGAGGCCATTATTGATGCCCGCGTCTTGAATTTTATGCAATGGATGGAGTCACGCCGTCTGGTGGTGCCGGTGATTCAGGACTTAAATCATCATGCTGAGAGCTTACGTCAAGCGGAGCTGGCAAAGGCGCGTCGACTGTTGGCCAGAGGTGAGGATCCCGAAGCGGTGCTTGAGTACTTAGCGCGCAATCTCACGCAGAAGTATCTGCATGCGCCGATGTCGCAGCTTAACCGTTCCGAGGGTGTGCAGCGTCAAGAGCTACTAAATATCGTGCCGCAGTTATTTCCCTTTGATTCAGAGCAGCATTAGCTAGGCTCCTTGTTATCTGCTTTGCTCGCCGATACTGCGTAGGCGAGTGTTTTTACCCTATATTTCAACCTTCTTCCTAGATAGAATTTTAATTATGAAAGACTCAATGCGATCTCGCTTAGAGCAATTGTCTCACCGTTTAATCGAGTTAGATGCGATGTTATCTGAGCCTGAAGCTGTGAATGATATGGATAATTTTCGCAAGCTCTCACGCGAGCGTGCGGAAATCGATCCCGTGGTGCAGCTTTTTAATGAATATGAAGGTGCCGAAGCGGATTTATCAGCGGCGCAAGAAATGATGAAAGATCCCGAGCTTAAAGAAATGGGTGAGGAGGAATATCATTTACTAAAAGAGAAATTGACAGCGCTTGAAGACGAGTTACAGCTTGAGCTGTTGCCTAAAGATCCGGATGACAGTCGCAGCGTGTTTTTGGAAATTCGTGCGGGTACTGGCGGTGATGAGAGTGCGCTTTTTTCCGGCGATTTATTAAGAATGTATACACGTTATGCCGAGGAAAAGGGCTGGCGTGTCGAGTTGATTTCTGAGGCGCCTTCTGAATTAGGTGGTTACCGTGAGGTGATCGCTAGAATTGATGGTGAGGGTGCTTATGGTCGCTTGAAGTATGAGTCCGGTGCGCACCGTGTGCAGCGTGTGCCCGAAACGGAGTCGCAGGGACGTGTGCATACTTCGGCGTGTACTGTCGCCATTCTGCCAGAAGCGGATGAATTAGCCGAAGTGGTGCTCAATCCAGCGGATTTGCGTATTGATACCTTCCGTGCCAGTGGTGCAGGTGGTCAGCACGTCAATAAAACCGACTCGGCCGTGCGTATTACCCATATCCCTACCGGTATTGTTGCAGAATGTCAGGATGACCGTTCCCAACACAAAAATAAGGCTCAAGCCATGAGTGTATTGGCGGCGCGTATTAATGATATTCAACGCCAGGAAAGAGAGGCGGCTGAGGCAGCTGAACGTAAAAGCTTAGTCGGTAGCGGTGATCGCTCTGAGCGTATACGTACCTATAACTACCCACAAGGGCGCGTGACAGATCACCGTATTAACTTGACCCTATATAAATTACAGCAAATTATGGACGGCTCTTTAGATGAGCTCACCGGTGCTTTAATGGCAGAGCGACAAGCAGAATTGCTGGCTGCTTTAAGCCATGACTAAGAGTCTACAGGATTGTCATCGTATTAGAGATGTGTTGGCGCTCCCGCAGTTGCCCTTGTTAGAGCGCAGAATGCTGTTGGAGTTTGTGTTGGATAAGCCACGCGCCTGGTTTATCAGTCATGATGATGAAATACTGAGTACTGAGCACAAAGCGCAGTTGCAGGCGCTGTTTGAGCGTCGTTTGGAAGGTGAGCCCTTAGCCTATCTAATTGCTCAGCGCGAGTTTATGAGCTTAAGTTTTAAAGTTACACCCGCAGTGCTGATACCGCGCCCAGAAACGGAGCTGTTGGTGGAACAGGCCATCGCCTTTTTAGAGGCATTAAAGGCTCAGGGTCTAAAGCGTCCGCGCGTCTTGGATATTGGTACTGGCAGCGGCATTATCGCGATTAGTATTAAGCATTATTTTCCAGAGGCTGAGGTATGGGCTCTGGATCTGAGTGCGGAGGCTTTGGCTGTAGCCCGAGACAATGCGCATAAGTTGCAGGTAGACATTGAGCTGCTACAAAGTGATTTGTTTGAGGCATTCAACTCCTCAGACAATGGCTTTGATTTAATCGTCTCAAATCCGCCTTATATTGATCGTGACGATCCCCATTTGCAGCAGGGTGATGTGCGTTTTGAGCCGCTAATGGCCTTAACTGACAATGCCGATGGTTTGCGTTTGATCCGGCGTTTAGTGGCTGAGGCGCCGCGGTTTTTAAAAAGCTCGGCGCCAAATCAAGCGCTACCAACCGCACTTTGGCTAGAGCATGGTTGGGAGCAGGCGGCGTCGGTGAAGTCGTTACTAACTCAACAAGGCTTTAAGCAGGTGCAAAGCCTGCAAGATTTGGCGGGTATCGAAAGAATTAGCGGTGGGCTCTGGGAGTCCGCCGCTTAAACCTAGGTCAAGCCCTATAAAGTTCGGGTGTATCGTGTTGTTAAGACCCGAATTAAGCTAAAATAGACGCTTAGTATCCAGGCAGTTATTGCACAGTGTGCAAGCGATTAGTAACGAATTTTAATTAAGGAAGTATGATGAGTACAGATGTTCGTACCTTTATTGATGAAACTGTTAAAGAACACCCAGTGGTCTTGTTTATGAAGGGATCTGCTCAGTTCCCTCAGTGCGGTTTCTCGGCCAAGGCGGTCAGCATTTTACGCGATTTGGGTGTGCGCAAATTAGTGACGGTTAACGTGCTTGATGATCAGGAAGTGCGTGAAGAGATCAAGGTCTACTCTAACTGGCCGACCATTCCTCAACTTTATGTTAAGGGTGAGTTTATTGGTGGTTCCGATATTATGGAAGAGATGCAAAGCAGTGGTGAGCTTAAAGAGCTACTTGACGCCTCAGGTGCAACTGCCGACTAGTTTTCATGAAAAAGCGATTAGTCATTGGGGTGACTGGAGCAACGGGCGCGATTTATGCGGTGCGTATGCTGCAGACGCTCCAGCAAATACCGGAGGTAGAAACGCACTTAGTGGTGTCTTCCTCTGGTGTTGTGAATTTAAAGTATGAAATGGGCATGGATCGTCATGAGCTCTATGCCATGGCAGATCATTGCTATCATTTCAAAGATATTGGTGCAACCCTTGCCAGCGGTGGTTTTAAGACTGATGGTATGCTGATTTTACCTTGTACCATGCATACCTTGGCCTCGTGTGCCATTGGCTTATCGGATAATCTGATTACCCGTACCGCCGATGTGCATCTTAAGGAGCGTCGTAAGCTGGTCTTGGTGGTACGTGAAACGCCCTTTAATCTAGCCCATTTACGTAATATGACGGCAGTCACCGAGATGGGCGGCATTATTTATCCACCACTGCCTGCCTTTTATCATCATCCTAGCTCCATTGAGGAAATGGTAGCTCACACCAATGCGCGACTTTTGGAAATCTTTGATATTCGTGTCGACGCACCGACTTGGCAGGGCACTCAGGGCTAGTTAAGCCTTATTTTTATTGCTAGTAATACGCGCTGAGGCATCTGCGCTAAAGTGGCTGTCAATATCAATCGCACCTTGGCGTAATTCTCTGAGCGCACTCAAACCGTAGTGGGTACAGGCCAAAATTGCATAGACTGGCATCACTAAACCCATAAAGGGAATGAGGCAGAGTAAACCGCAAACCAAGCCGATAATCCAAAAGCCTTTATGATATTTTTTTAGAATAAATGTGCGCTCGGCGGGTGAGGCGTGCTCGGTGATGGCATCGACTTTGGCAATTTGGGAAAAGGCATAAGCGGTCCAAAAAACACTTAATACAATGGATGCAAAGGGGATTAGCCACAGTGGTAGGGTGACTAACCAACCCACCACAGAGATCACACCGACTTTGATCGCATTAAAGATACTGCGTGAATCGATAAATTTACCGCGCTTTTCCAGGTCTTGATAATGCGTCTTTGCGAGTAAACTGACTGCTAGCGGCGTCACAGCAACTGCAGCAACGGCTAAGCCAATCACTAAGCTAATGGCTGACAAGGCAATAAAGGCAATTAAAGCACTTAGCCAGTCGCTCAAGGTACTCATGCCCCAGAGCGAGGTAAAGCTGCTAAACCAACTCCATTTGTTGGCACTGGCGATAAACCAGTTATCCAAAGGGTTCCAGGCAACAATTAATAATAAAACTAAGCTAAGCACGGTCACGCCAAATGGCATCAGTACCGCCATCAGCATTTTTGGGTGAAGTTGACTGGCTAAGGCTTTGGCCAGCGCATCAATGGGAGTGACGTGGGTGGGCATCCTAGCGTATCCTTGATTTGAAAAAAGAGTTCTAAACGAAGTCATGAGGTGCGTGCAGCAATTCTCAAGTGACAGGCTATTATATGGTGTGAGAGGGCGATTAAATCAATACTTTTGGTAGCAATATGTAGACGAATTGTTTGGAAGGCGCAGAATTTTGTCTTTTTCTTAAAAGATGAGTAGATATATTTATAAAAAAGGAATATAATTTTCTACTTCCCTACGAGAAACGTTCTAGTGTTTTCAGTCAAATGCCCGGGTGGTGAAATTGGTAGACGCAGGGGACTCAAAATCCCCCGCCGCAAGGCGTGCCGGTTCAAGTCCGGCCCCGGGCACCACAAATCCCTCTAAGCTATCAATGGCTTAGGCAGCTATGGTTAGCTGCCGACTCTCCACGCTTTTCAATCTTCCATCATCTTCGCTAGTATAAATACTGCTTTTTAGAGCCCTTGGGCTGACGTATCATAACAGCTGGTTATTGTTAATTAATGGTATCTATCTTTAGAGGTAATTTCATGAGCGATTTGCGCATGAGTATTAATCTTGTGCTGAATAATGAGTTGCAGAGCGTAAGCGCTCATTATCCGACCAATAATATCACTAGCACCATGGTGCAGAGTGCGGCTGAGCGTTTGGAGCGCTTTGCGCCATTGTTGGCCTATTTATTTCCAGAATTGGAAAAATCGCAGGGTATCATTGAGTCAGAGCTGTTGCCCTTGACTCACTATAGCGCCTATGCCGCCAAGGGTGGACGCTTTTGGCTAAAGGGCGACCATGCCTTGGCGGTGGCCGGTTCGGTGAAGGCGCGCGGTGGTATTCATGAGGTCTTGGAGATTGTTGATGAATTAAGTGAGAAGTACTGTTTGATGCCAAATAACTCCGTTATCGATTTGTTGTCCGAACGCGCCCTAGAGGTTTTGGCTAAGTATCAGGTGACGGTAGGCTCCACCGGCAACCTTGGCATGAGTGTGGGGATTATGGCGGCTGCATTGGGGATGCAAGCTACTGTCCATATGTCAACTGAAGCCAAGGAGTGGAAAAAGCAGCGTCTTCGTGAGCGAGGGGCGCAAGTCATTGAGCATGCTGGCGACTACAGCCAAGCGGTGGAGGTCGGGCGAACGGAGGCGCTAGCAGATGCCTTTAATCATTTCGTGGATGATGAGCATTCGATTTCTTTATTTTGCGGTTATGCCGTTGCCGGTCGCCGCTTAAAGGCACAATTGGAGCAACTACAGCTCACAGTGAATGCAGCGCACCCGCTGTTTGTGTATATTCCTTGTGGTGTTGGGGGCGCACCAGGTGGTATTGCCTATGGCCTAAAGGAGGAGTTCGGCGACCATGTGCATGTGTTTTTTGTGGAGCCTGAGGACTCTTCTTGCTTTGCGGTGCAGTTACAGCACCTTGATCAGCCGGGCATCAGTATTTATGATGTTGGACAACAGAATCAAACGGAGGCGGATGGCTTAGCCGTACCAGTGGCATCCCAATTAGCGGTTAAGGAAATGCGTCCACGTTTATCGGGTGTGGTGGTGATTGGTGAGGATAATTTACTGCGCAATCTGTATCTGCTAAAAGCGCAGGAGGGGATTCAAATAGAGCCCTCGGCTGCCGCCTCGCTGAGTGGACCTCAAGCTATTTTCGATACCGCTGAAGGACAGCAGTATCTGCAACAGCATGGTCTTCAGGAGTACATGCACCAAGCCAATCATATTGTTTGGGCCACCGGCGGTAGTTTGATGCCAGATTCGGAGTATCAGGCCTTTTGGAAGCGCGGTATGGCCTTAGACAAGGCTTATAATAAGGCTTAGGCAGGGGCCTCAATTTAATCGTCGGAGGGCTTATTCATTGCGTTTACCTTGGCATGAATAAGCCCTTTTCCGTATTAACGCCTATTAGCGTTTAAAAAATAGCCAGCAAAGCGTTGTGTGCTATTTATCTATATTAACTAAAGCTACATTAGGTGGTGCTAACTTGATTTAGGATTAAACTTTTCAATCACTGCTTGTAAAACATAGGGCTTTGTAGTGCCTTTTGCTCTTGAAATTGTCGATTCAGTCCTCAGCTAATAACACCATAGACTTTATGGTTAAAAATAATAGGATTTAAATAATGGTAGATCAGACGAATCAAAGTCAGAATCAAGGCGCTGAAGCACGCACCATGGGTTTTCAGACCGAGGTCAAGCAGCTTTTGCAGTTGATGATTCATTCCCTCTATTCCAATAAAGAGATTTTTTTAAGAGAGTTGGTGTCTAATGCCTCTGATGCTTGTGATAAATTGCGTTTTGAGGCCATTGCTAATCCACAATTGCTGGCAGATGACAGTGAATTGCGCATTCGCGTCAGTTTCGACCCGGAGCTAAAAACCATTACCATTAGTGATAATGGGATTGGTATGAGCGAGGAAGAGGTGATTAATAACCTCGGTACTATTGCTCGTTCAGGCACCAAGGAGTTCTTTTCTAAACTCACCGGTGACCAGCAAAAAGATACGCAATTGATCGGTCAATTCGGGGTAGGTTTTTATTCTTCCTTTATTGTGGCCGATGAGGTGGTAGTACGTACCCGCCGTGCCGGTTTGGCTGCGGATGAGGCGGTCGAGTGGCAGTCACGGGGCGAGGGTGAATTCAGTATCAAGCCCATTAGTAAAGACAGTCGTGGTACGGATATTATTTTATTCTTAAAAGAAGATGCTGAAGAGTTTTTAAATAGTTGGAAGCTACGCAGCATTATGCAGCGCTATTCTGATCATATTTCCATTGCCGTACAAATGGAGCAGGAAAATTACGATCAGGAAACGGGCGAAACCACCAAGCGTGGCGAATGGGAAACCATTAACCAAGCGAGTGCGCTGTGGACGCGTAATCGTAATGAGATCAGTGATGAGCAATATGCGGAATTTTATAAGCATATTAGCCATGACTTTGAGGATCCCTTAGCCTGGACCCACCGCCGTGTTGAGGGTCGTAATGAGTACACACAGCTACTCTATATTCCTAAGCGAGTGTCTTTTGATCTTTGGGATCGTGATGCTAAACATGGCGTGAAGTTGTACGTGAAGCGTGTCTTTATTATGGATGACGCAGAGCAGTTATTGCCGATGTACTTACGTTTTGTGCGTGGGGTGATTGATTCCTCCGACTTGCCCTTAAACGTCTCTCGTGAAATTCTGCAAGAAAGTCGTGATGTCAAAGCCATTCGTGATGGTTCGACGCGTAGCGTCTTGTCTTTACTAGAGGATTTAGCAGAAAATCGCCCAGAGGATTATAAAGCTTTTTGGAGTGAGTTTGGTCAAGTGCTAAAAGAGGGTATCGGTGAGGATCGTGGTAATCAGGAGCGCATTGCGAAGTTATTGCGCTTTGCTTCAACGCACGATAATTCGGATGCCCAAGAGGTTAGCTTGGCGGATTATGTGTCACGTATGAAAGAGGGGCAGGATGCCATTTATTATGTGACTGCCGATAGTTTTGCGGCCGTTAAGAGTAGTCCTCATTTAGAGATTTTCCGTAAAAAAGGCATTGAGGTCTTGCTCATGTCTGAGCGGGTTGATGAATGGATGGTCTCTTTCTGGACGGAGTTTGAGGGCAAAAAGCTAGTCTCGGTTTCCAAAGGTGCTTTGGATTTAGATGCGCTTGCCGATGAGGATGAGAAAAAACGTCAAGAGGCGGTGAGTGAAGAATTCAAGCCTTTAGTTGAAAGACTGGAGCAGGCCCTTGGTGAACAAATTAAAGAGGTTAAAGTGTCTTGGCGCCTAGTCGATTCACCGGCTTGCGTGGTTGTTGGTCAGCATGAATTAAGCCCGCACTTGGTCAGTATGTTAAAAGCGGCTGGTCAAGAGGTGCCTAATGTCAAACCGACTTTGGAAATTAACCCAGAGCATGCCTTGATTAAGCGTATTGAAGCCGCTAGCGATGAGGATTTTGCCGATTGGGCTAGTGTGTTGTTAGATCAGGCCATGTTATCAGAGGGGGCGCAGATCGCCGATCCTGCCGCTTTTGTGAAACGCATGAATAGTTTATTTTTAAAGTAAATTATCTGGTTTAAAGGTCGATAGCTGCGAGCGCTTTAAGTAGCCATTAACTCGAGCGCTGCAAGCACCATAGCAAAAGCAAAAAAGCCCACTTTTTCCATCAGGAATCAGTGGGCTTTTATCATGTCGGTGCTTACATTTTAAAGTGCTCACCCAGATAGACCTTACGCACATCCGGGTTCTGAATGACCTCGCTCGGGGTGCCGCTTGTTAGCACCTTACCCTCACTAATGATATAGGCGCGGTCACAAATGCCTAAGGTTTCTCGTACATTATGGTCGGTGATTAAAACGCCGATTTGACGCTCTTTTAAGAAGCGGATAATGCGCTGAATCTCAATCACGGCAATGGGATCGACGCCGGCAAAGGGCTCGTCCAGCAGGATAAAGCGTGGTTGCGTAGCAAGGGCGCGAGCAATTTCTACTCGACGACGTTCACCCCCGGACAGCGACATAGCTGTATTGCTGCGTATATGTTGAATCTGTAACTCATCCAGCAGCTGCTCTAATTTTTCCTTAATCTGTGCTCGAGTAAAGCGCTTAGCCGTAGTCTTATCATACTGCAACTCTAACACTGCCTGAATATTTTGTTCAACCGTTAAACGTCTAAAAACCGAGGCATCCTGGGGTAAATAGGATAAACCTAGTTTAGCGCGTTGATGAATGGGATAGGCGGTGATTTCTTTACCGTCTACCTCAATGCGACCAAAATCAGCTGGAATCAGGCCAACAATCATATAAAAGCTGGTGGTTTTACCGGCGCCGTTAGGTCCAAGTAAACCCACCACCTCACCGCTGCGTACGGTCATTGACACATCTTGTACCACCGCTCGCTTACCATAGACCTTACGTAAGCCGGTGACTTGCAGTAGATTGAAGGCTTTACTACTGGCTGTGTTTTGCTTGCTCAGTATTTCTGTCTCAGGCATAGTGCTTTTTAGATATCGGGAGTTTGAATGCTGGAGGGCATGGGTTTGCCCTGGTACTTGCTACGACATGCTTCGACTGCACGATCAGCCTTACTACGAGGCTGTACCAGTGAGCGCACGCGACCAGGTTCGGGGCTTTGGGGACCGCCTTGAGCGGCATAGGTTTTATTTTTGCTATCATAAACCACCCGTTCGCCCCGTACCGTATCCACCGGTTGACCGCATACATAGCGGGTGACAACAGCCTGCCCAATCATGGTGACTACCTCAGTCTTGCCGTTATACTCAGCGCGTGAGCCGATCGCTCGAATTAGCTCGTAGTTTTCTAAATCCTCTTCCAGTAGTTCCACAAGTTTAGAAGAAGTCATGGTGGCTTTGCCGTGTCTAAAGCCCTCGGCATCTTCGACAATATTTAGCTGGTCGGAGCTAAGTCTAAAGAGACCGCGGGTGAGGATCACATTACCACTGAATTGGGTGGTTTTAGAGAGATCATCATAATTTAAGGTATCAGACAACACCAGGGTCTCGGGCTCTTGCGCCTGCTCTGTTTGAGCGTAGGCATAGGAACTGAGTAAGACGCTAAGGCTAAGTGCTAAGGCGGAGAAAGTGTTCATAGGCCTCTTTAATTTGAGTTGCTGTTAGAGTTAGGCATATCCTTAGGCGCAATACGTACGCCGCTATTGGCATATACCTCCAGTTTTCTGGTGTTATTATTGTATTTCATTCCCTCACCTACTAAGCGAGAATCACCCTGAATCACGATCGCCGGTTCATCGGTTTCAATGATATCCTCATCCGGGTGAACGATGAGCTTTTCGCTGGTGATGTCTAATGCCTTGCTGTCAGCGGTAGGAAAACGATGTACATGCCCTTTGCCCAGCATATGGATGAGCGATACATTATTATAAGCCCAAGCAGTGTTAGAAGAGGCAATAACGCGTGGTGAATCGGGCCGCTGACTGATAAGCTGAGGCTTACTAATCTCGTAGGCGCCGTTATGCGGATAATGTCGCATTTCTGAACCGTCCAAGCGGGTGACCGGCAAAGCATCGGCATCGGCCTGGAGCATGGTAAAGCTACCAGACCAAGCATCCGGCTCACGACTCTCGGCAACCTGAGTCTCTACTGGAAAGGCACGCTCAGCATAATCCGCTGCCCACCATGTGATAGCAATCAGTCCCAGCAGGATAAAGCAAGCGATGATGGCCGGTAGACGATCTTTCATAGGGAGTCCTGAAGCAGCATTTATTGAATGACTTCACCGATTATCGGATGCTCATGGGTGAGAAGCGGTCCGAGTAGACCTTGACTCGCCAGAATCATATCGCAATGCTCGCGCGCAGCACCATGACCACCGGCTAATTGACTGACCCAATCGGCAGCTTGTTGTACATAGACGGGCGCATTTGGTACCGATAAGGCGAGTCCGACGCGACGCATGGCTGGGAGATCGATCACATCATCACCGATAAAGGCCACCCGCTCTAACTCGATAGCTAGGGTCTTGCTGAGCTCAACTAAGGCCTCTGCCTTGTTGCGGACATTTTGTAGTAAATGCGTGATACCCAATTCGGCGCTACGGCGGGTGGTGATTTCACTTTGACGACCCGTCATAAGCGCAACTTCAATACCGCTTTGCTTAAGCATTTTAAGACCGTGCCCGTCTAGCGCATGAAAGCGCTTTTGACTTTCGCCATTGGCTGTATAGTACAAGCCACCATCGGTTAGTACGCCATCCACATCAAAAATCACTAACTCGATCAGGCTGGCGCGCTCTTTGACCGCAGCGGGTATTTTAGAAAGAACTAAGGATTCGACCGGGTGGGGGATATGAGGTTTTTTCATAAGACTATCTTTATCGTGAGTGATGGATTAAATGACTTTGGCGCTCATTAAATCATGCATATTAAGTGCGCCCACTAAAGCGCCATCATCGTCAATCACAATGATTTGGCTTAATTTGTTTTGTTCCATCAATGAGGCCGCATCAACCGCTAGGGCCTTAAAATGAATGGTTTTAGGATGATGGCTCATCACATCCTGGATTGTTAAATTGCGTATATCACCCTCACGGGAAATTAAACGGCGTAAGTCACCATCCGTAAAAATGCCGATGGGCTTGCGCTGATTATCGATAATAATCGTCATGCCAAGATGCTTGGCGCTCATTACCGCCAAGGCCTCGGGCAGCAGGTACTCGGGCGTGATGATCGGCAAATCCTCGCCGCTGCGCATCACATCCTGCACATGCGTGAGTAAACGTCTACCAAGGGCTCCGCCTGGGTGCGATAAGGCAAAATCCGCTGCCCCAAACTCTCTAGCTTGTAAACACGCAATCGCCAAGGCATCACCTAGCGCCAGGGCGACGGTGGTGCTATTAGTCGGGGCAAGATTTAAAGGACAGGCCTCGCGCTCAATGGCACCGTCTAAATAGACATCGGCCAGCTTGGCTAAATCCGACTGAGCGTCACCGGAAATGGCAATAATTTTAGTGCCTAAGCGCTTGACCACGGGTAAGCTAGTGGAGAGCTCAATGCTTTGCCCTGAATAAGAGATAGCCAACACAATATCACTGCCAGTCACCATGCCCAGATCGCCATGCAGAGCCTCTGCGGAATGGACAAAAAACGCGGGCGTACCGGTAGAAGCAAGAGTGGCGGCGATTTTGCGACCAATATGGCCGGACTTACCAATTCCCATCACCACCACACGCCCCTGACAAGCGAGGATTAATTGTGCTGCGGCAACAAAGTCATCACCCAAGCGCTGTCCAAGCTGAGTCAGCGCCTCGGCTTCGGCAAATACGGTTTGCTGGCCAGTCGCAAGAATTAATGCAGGGTCAAAGCTTTTTTTGTTGTCCATATGCAAAATTATACGTTAGGCTGCAGACTAATGCAGTGCTTTAATTGTTTAATCGTTATAATGAAACGCTGTGTTTTCATTGTTTAAGAGCTGCAACAGAGATGAGTATCACTGACCCCCGCCAACGTGTTCTTAACACGATTCGTAATATTCCCGACTGGCCTGAAAAGGGCGTTACCTTTAGGGATATTACCCCTGTTTTGCAGGACCCCGTCTGTTTTCGTTCGCTCATTGATATTTTCGTGTATCGCTATATGCGTACTCGTATCGATTTGGTGGCTGGGGTAGATGCGCGTGGTTTTATTGTCGGTAGTGTGCTGGCTTATGAACTAAATGTTGGTTTTGTGCCAGTGCGCAAAAAGGGTAAATTGCCCTTTGATACCTTGTGCGAGGATTATGAGCTAGAGTACGGTACCTCCTCCGTAGAAATTCATACTGACGCCGTGCGTCCAGGGCAGCGCGTTTTATTGGTGGATGATTTAATTGCTACCGGCGGTACGATGTTGGCAGCGAGCCGTTTGCTACAGCGTTTGGGGGCCAATGTCGTGGAAGCGGTGTGTATTATTGATTTGCCCGAGCTCGGTGGCTCTAAGTTGATCGAGGAAGAGGGGCTTAACGTATTTGCGGTGTGTCAGTTTTAGTGCATAGCGCACAGTATGATGGTAGCCCATGACACAGGTTTGGGCTACCTATCACTAGGCTAGTGGCTACCGAGGAACCATTTATAGCCCGGATTATCCGTCTCATCCACATAGGGATAGCCGATATTGGCTAAAAAGCTTTTTAATTGCGGATTATCTTTTTCCGGTACTTGAATGCCGACCAAAACCTGGCCAGAGTCGCCGCCATTATTGCGGTAGTGGAATAAGCTGATATTCCAATCCGGATTCATTTGCCCTAAGAAGTTTTTCAAGGCACCAGGCTTTTCCGGAAACTCAAATCTAAACAGTTGCTCATTAACCGCAAAGGGTGAGTGGCCTCCTACCATATAGCGCAAATGCGTTTTGGCTAGGCTGTTTTTGCTGAGGTCATGCACTTCAAAGCCGGCTTTTTTAATTTCCTGATGGAGCTCATCCGCTTCACTCGCGTTATGAATGGCGACCCCTAAGAAAATATGTGCAATATCTGCATGTGAAATGCGATAGTTAAACTCCGTTACGGGACGATTGCCTACCGCCTCACAAAGGCGTCTGAAACTACCCCTTTCTTCAGGAATCGTCACGGCTAGCAGCGCTTCTGTCGCCTCACCCACATCGGCACGCTCAGCCACAAAGCGCAAGCGGTCGAAGTTCATATTAGCGCCGCTATTAATTGCTACAAAGGTACAGTCCCGTAGCTGATGCTGTTGAATATATTTTTTCGTGCCGGCCAGTGAGAGTGCGCCGGAGGGTTCTAAGACATTACGCGTATCTTGGAACACATCCTTAATCGCTGCACACACCTCATCCGTGGTCACGGTAATAAAATCATCCACATGCAGCTTGGTCAGGCGGAAGGTCTCGGCACCTACCTGCTTCACCGCCGTACCGTCAGAAAAAAGACCGACTTCTGGTAAATTAACCCGGCGATTGCGTTGCACACTTTTTACCATGGCACAGGAATCCTCAGTCTGTACGCCGATGATCTTGGTTTGAGGCTTGAGCGCTTTAATATAAGCGGCCACGCCGGCAATTAAACCACCCCCACCAATGGGTACGAAAACCGCATCAATATGATTAGGGTGTTGCTGTAAAATTTCCATCGCCACGGTACCTTGACCGGCAATCACATCGGGATCGTCAAAGGGGTGGACAAAGGTTAGGCCCTCTTGCTCCTGCAGCTTGACCGAGTGAGCGTAGGCATCAGAATAGCTGTCACCATGTAACACGACCTCACCACCAAAGCGCTTAACCGCATTCACCTTGACCTCAGGGGTCGACACCGGCATCACAATCACGGCTCTACAGCCAAGCTTGTTGGCAGAGTAGGCCACGCCTTGGGCATGGTTACCGGCTGAGGCGGCAATCACACCGCGCTTTAAAGCCTCCTCGGGAAGATTGGCCATTTTATTGTAGGCACCACGTATCTTAAAGCTGAACACCGATTGCATATCCTCGCGCTTTAGTAAAATCGTATTGTGCATACGGGCAGAGAGGATGTTGGCCCTTTCGAGGGGAGTTTCAAAAGCAACGTCATAGACTTTAGAAGTCAAAATGCGTTTAAGATAGTTGTCTACAGCCATGATCTGAGGTGCTAATTAGCTAAAGTGTATATAGGAATAACATCTCAGGTTATCACATCTTTAGGGAAAATAATACTAAAGGTACTGCCTTTGTGCAGGGCACTTTCAATTTTGAGTTGAGCGTTATGGCGAAGCACAATATGCTTGGTGATGGCTAGACCCAGACCGGTGCCGCCAGAAGCTCGGGAGCGGCTTTTATCCACGCGGTAAAAGCGCTCGGTTAAGCGAGGAATATCCTGCGGCGCAACCCCTAAGCCAGTATCCTTGACGCTAAACACAGCATCCCCGTTAGCTTTGAGCCCCCAGCGTACCTGAATGCTGCCACCAGCCGGTGTATAACGCACTGCATTGGTCATTAAATTGGTAATGGCTGACAGTAGTTCGGTTTGGTTACCGAAAACATTGAGTTCCGGATCAATCGAGTATGTAAACTCATGCTGACCATTGGACAGCGTTTCAGCTTGGGTTGAGGCAACATTAATTAAGGAGCTCAACTTGATGCTTTCGCCGCCGCTTAGTTGGCTGGACTCTAAGGTAGAGAGGGTCAGTAAATCGGCCACAATAGCTTGCATCCGATGGGCTTGTTCACGCATTAAGGTGCCGTAATGCGCAAGTTGCTCCTCACTTAGAGCATGTGGTGGTAAGTCATTAATCGTTTCTAAAAAGCCAATCAGTACGGTTAAAGGGGTGCGTAACTCATGCGACACATTGGCCACAAAATCTTGTTGTGCCGTACGTAGTCTTTCCAGGTGAGTAATATCTTGGCACAGCAGTAAAAAGCCGCGACTAGAGTGACGCGTCAATTCAAAACGCAAAATAATATCTTTATTATTCTGATGCGACTCTAAAATCAACGCTTTATCCCACTCGCCGCCTTTTGCATAGTCATAAAACTCGGGGAAACGCACGAGATTAAAAATATTAAAACCCACATCTTTGGTGGGATTAATGCCCAAAATCCTCATCGCTAAGGTATTTGCCCACTCAATATGGTAGTCGGGCGTTAGGGTAATCGCAGCATAGGGTAGTGCTTGAGCGGCGGAGAGGATGGTGTTACTGGTATGCTCTAGATTTTCTATATAGCGACTTTGTTGACGTAAATGTCGATAGATAGGATGAATGATGTCCTCATATAATCCCACATGCGGCGGCGGTGGCTCAGACGGCGTCTGAGCCCAGTTAGCGGCTTGTTTGTACTTCTTAAAATCTAGCAATAAGTAGATAAAAATACAGAGCGCATAAAGAAATATCGCCCAGCTTATCTCAAATTGCACTTGTAATAAAACAAAAAAAACCGTGAGAAGGGCAAAAAAGATAAGCCGTGATTTGAATCGCATCAATACTCCAGCGCTAAATTTCAATCAGAAGATAGGAATTTAGTAGTTTAGCTGATACTAATTGCTTTTTGTAGTAAAGCGATAACCGCTACCACGCACAGTTTCAATCATCTGATCATGTGCGGTGCTGTTTAAAGCTTTGCGCAGGCGACGAATATGCACATCGACGGTACGCTCTTCCAAAAAGACATGGTCGCCCCACACCTGATCTAATAATTGGTTGCGGCTATAAACCCGCTCTGGATGGGTCATAAAGAAGTGCAGTAGGCGGAATTCGGTTGGACCTAAAGCGATTTCCTTGCCATTACCCTTAACACGGTGAGATACCGGATCCAAGTGTAGACCGTTGATCTCAATTTCATCATCGGTTAATTGCGGCGCGCGGCGGCGTAATACCGCCTTAATACGGGCCATCAATTCCTTGGGTGAAAAAGGCTTGGTAATATAGTCGTCGGCACCGCTTTCCAAACCCTCAACCTTGTCGCTTTCCTCACCTTTAGCGGTCAGCATAATAATCGGCACTTCCTTGGTGCGTTCATTGTTGCGCAGTTGGCGCGCCATTTGTAAGCCTGAAAGACCGGGCAGCATCCAATCAAGTAAGATTAAATCGGGCAGTTCAGCATCGATCAGTAACTTTGCTTGCTCGGCATCATCGGCACGTAATACCTTGTGACCAGCAAAAGTTAAATTGACGGCAATTAATTCCTGAATTGCCGGTTCGTCTTCAACTACGAGAATAGTGCTTGCCATAATGAAGTAAAATGTTAAAGTTAATAGGTTTTGATTCGTGCTAGCGGTGCTATTTGTATTGATATAGCAGCTTTGCCAATCATAACGATTGAATATGACATGTTTGTGACATTACGGAAAGAATACCATGGATACACAACCGCAAGCGCCTAAAAATACCTCTCAGCCGTCAGTGAGCGAGGAGGTTTTAGGCCAAGAGCAGAGCGTCACCGCAGGCCAGGCACCGGCCCAAACGCATTTCGGCTACAGTACGGTGCGAGAGGATGAAAAGGCTGGCCGCGTGGCTGAAGTTTTCCATTCAGTGGCAGCCAAGTACGATCTGATGAATGATTTGATGTCAGGTGGTTTGCATCGCCTGTGGAAGAAGTTCACCATCGGCAAAGCCCGTCTGCGTGAGGGCATGAAGGTGTTGGATATTGCCAGCGGTACGGGCGATTTAGCCATCGCCTTTGCCAAGCGGGTAGGTACCAGCGGGGAGGTGTGGCATACGGATATTAATAGCTCCATGTTGGCGGTCGGTCGTGATCGCCTGTTGGATCAGGGCTTTTTAGTGCCCTCCGTCGTCTGTGATGCCGAGCATTTGCCTTTTGAGGATAATTATTTTGATCTGGTGACCGTGGCCTTTGGCCTACGTAATATGACGCACAAGGATCAAGCCTTAGCAGAAATGTACCGTGTCTTAAAGCCGGGTGGGCGTTTGTTAGTATTAGAGTTTTCCAAGGTTTACAAGCCTTTGGCGCCGATCTATGATTTGTACTCTTTTAATGTTTTACCCGTATTAGGTAAGTACGTGGCCAGTGATGCTGACAGCTACACTTATTTAGCCGAGTCGATTCGTATGCATCCAGATCAGGAGACGCTTGCTGAGCTGATGAGAAATGTCGGTTTTGATCGCGTAAATTACAACAACCTGACAGCAGGTGTGGTAGCCTTGCATGAGGGTTTAAAACTTTAGTGATAATTGTCGGTCTAAGTACCTGCAGGATCATTTTTTTAAAGATTTTTTAAAAGGCTTTATGTTATGCGCAAATCATTTTCTCGCTTAGTTGCCGCTTTTACCATCGTGATTTCTACGCTGACCATGCTTGGCGTTACGATGGACGAAGCAGAGGCTCGTCGTATGGGTGGCGGTAGTAGTTTCGGTCGCCAATCCTCTAATGTTATGAAGAATCGCACACCGGCACAGGCGCCTCGTGCTAATCAACAACAAAGCGCCCCGAATGCTAATCAGGCCACGCCTAATCGTAGCGGTGCGGCAGCTGCTGGAGCCCAGGCTCAGCGCTCCGGTATGTCCCGCTTTTTGGGACCCATTGCTGGTATTGCCGCCGGTTTGGGTATCGCCGCCTTATTATCTAGCTTAGGTCTGAGCGGTGCCTTGTTAGAGTTTTTATCAAGCGCGATTTTAATTGCTCTTGTGATTTTTGCGGTGATGTTTGTGGTACGTCGCTTGCGTGGCAATCAGGCTAAACCTGCCACTCAGGGTGCCTTTGGTGCACAGCAAGGTGCCGCACAGGATTTTTATAGCCAGCGTGAGACACATGACTATACGCAACAACCACCGCGCGCTCCAGGTGTGTTTAATCGTGCGCCGGAAGCGCAGCCCTCCGCAGCAGCGCAGCCAGTCGCTGAGTCGATGGAGAGTCCACAACCAGTCGATCCTTCGTGGTTTGTGCCTGCAGGTTTTGATACCATGACCTTCCTTAAGGTGGCCAAGGAGCAGTTTGTGCGTATCCAGGGCTTATGGGATCGGGGCGATGTGGAGCAATTAAAGGAGTTCTTGACAGAAGATTTGCTGACAGAGTTGAGCCCACAAATCCGTGAGCAGGCCGAGCAAGGGGCACACCCTACCGAAGTGGTATTGCTTAACGCTGAATTACTCGGCATGGAGCAGGTGGCCGGCGGTCATTTAGCGAGTGTGCGCTTCTCCGGTATGTTGCGTGAGGAGCCGGGTCAAGAGGCTTTCCGCTTTGAGGAGGTTTGGAATCTCTACAAGACAGCGGATAGTGGCTGGTTAGTTGCCGGGATTCAACAAATCCCTGGGGGCTATGCGTCTTAGTGCCAGCGCTTTTCAGCGTGACTTGTTTTAGGTATAAAGGCTTCTTTTTTAAAGAAGCCTTTACCATTTTATCGGCTCGATAAGCTAAACTATCTTTTTTAATTTAATCGGGATTTGTATGCTGTCCTCCCTGTTTCAGCCAAAGTTGATCTTGGTTCGTTTATTTAATTCCTTGCTGCAGCAAGAACCTTGGGCGCAAGAGCGTATGCGGCAGTACCTCGGCAAGACAGTCAAATTTCAATTGCCGCTGTCTTCCTTGGTTTTAAGTATCAATGCGCATGGCTTAGTGGCTTTGAGCGAGAAGGAGGCGGTGCCAAATGTTATCGTCACCGTGAAGGCAGAGGATATGAGTGCCTTGCTACAGGAATTAAGTCGTGCTAAGCCTGGTAGCACGCCGGATATTAAGCGCTTGATGTCTTATGTATACATTGAGGGTGAGGCGGGTTTGGCAAATTTAGTTTCCGATCTGGCGCGTGATTTGCGTTGGGATCGAGCGTCGTATCTAGCTAATTTGATTGGCCCCGTATTAACGTCGCATTTACTTAGAACCGAACGTCTGCTGTTGGAGCGGGGGCAAGCGGGTGTGAAGACTTTATTGAGAGTCGGTGCCGACAGTCTTAGCTATGATCAAGAAATTTTAGTGGCAAGCGTTCAGTTTAATGATCTGAATCGTGAGATTGAGGCCTTAGAGCAGCGTTTAGGTGCCTTAGAAAGTACTTTGGCTAAGGGTCAATAGCGGAGTTCAGCATGTTTAGATTCAGAGCCTTTATTATTCTCTTTGTCATGTACAAATATGGCTTGGAGGAATTGTTGATCGATGCCATTCCTCAACGTCCTTTGTTACGACGCATTATCAGTTTTTTTGGTAGAAAGTCTAAGTACAAAGAGCCGCGTGGCGTGCGACTACGTCTTGCTTTAGAAAGTTTGGGGCCAATTTATGTAAAGTTTGGTCAGGTACTCTCCACCCGTCCCGATATTGTGCCAATGGGCATTGCTGAGGAATTAGTCGCCTTACAGGACAGGGTGCCGCCCTTTTCCTCTGAAGAGGCGGTGGCAATTGTTGAGAAGTCACTGCGTAAGCCAATTGCGCAGTTATTTGCTCGCTTTGAGCGTGAACCTATTGCCTCGGCTTCAGTGGCCCAGGTGCATCGTGCCGAAACCCATGATGCAAAACAAGTGGCGGTGAAGATTTTGCGCCCCGGCATTATTAAAACCATTGAAAGCGATTTGGCTTTAATGCGTTCAGCCGCAGCGGTGGTGCATTGGTTATTACCTGATGGGCGTCGCTTACGTCCTAAAGAGGTGGTGGCTGAATTCGATAAGTATTTACATGATGAATTAGATCTGCAGATTGAAGCCTCAAATTGCAGTCAGTTACGCCGTAATTTTGAACTCGAAGGACGTGAAAAACTGCTTAAGGTGCCCGAGGTTTATTGGCCACTGACCTCAAGCCAGGTGTTTACCATGGAGTGGATTGAGGGCATACCCATTAATCAGATGGCACAGCTTCAAGCCCAGGGTGTGGATATTAAAAAGCTCGCACGCGAGGGGGTAGAGATTTTCTTTACTCAGGTCTTTGATGATGGTTTTTTCCATGCTGATATGCATCCGGGTAATATCCTCGTGACCCAAGATATTGATGCTAGGGGTCGTTATGCGGCCTTGGATTTCGGGATTGTGGGTACCTTGTCCGAGTTTGACAAAAACTACTTGGCACAAAACTTTTTGGCTTTCTTCCAGCGTGATTATCGGCGCGTGGCTCAATTACATATTGAATCGGCTTGGGTACCACCGGAGACGCGCGAGGAGGAGTTAGAGGCGGCAGTGCGCGCAGTGTGCGAGCCCTATTTTGATTTGCCATTATCGGAAATTTCTTTAGGTGCGGTATTAATGCGTTTATTCCAAACCTCTAAGCGCTTTAATGTGGAAATTCAGCCGCAATTGGTGCTGCTACAAAAAACCCTATTAAATGTAGAGGGCATGGGTCGACAGCTCGATCCCGATCTGGATTTATGGCAAACTGCCAAGCCTTTTTTGGAGCGCTGGATGTATCAGCGTGTAGGGCCTCAAGGTGTATTGCAAAAGCTTAAAAAGGAATCGGTGCATTGGGCTCAGTTATTACCAGAGGTGCCGCGCTTAGTGCATACGGCCTTGAGTGAGCAGGGCAATTTACCTAAAATCGCCGCGGAGCTAAAGGCACTGCGACGATCCCAAAAAAATAATCGTTTCCTCTTATATGTGATGGCAATATCTCAATTAGTCATTGCCGTGTTAGCTGTGATTTACTGGAGATAGTTATGAACATCCGCTTCGAACATAAGATATTAACTGTGGACGAGTGTTTAAAGGCCTTGGACGAGGGTAGGCTAAAGCGACCTTTAATCTTTACCAATGGGGTCTTTGATATTTTGCACCGCGGTCATGTCAGTTATTTGGACCAGGCAGCACAGTTAGGTGCTAGCTTGATTGTGGCGGTTAATACGGACGATTCGGTGAAGCGCCTGGCTAAGGGTGAGGAGCGTCCTTTAAATTGTTGCGAAGATAGGCAGGCCTTGCTAGCGGCGTTATCTAGCGTGAGCGCAGTAACTCATTTTAGTGAGGATACGCCTTATCAGCTGATTGAACGTTTAAGGCCTGATGTGATTGTTAAGGGCGGTGATTATCAAATGCATTTGTTGCCTGAAACGACGTTGGTTGAGAGTTGGGGCGGCAGGGCAGTGGCGATTCCTTTTGTCTACGAGCGCTCAACCACGGCCTTGGTCAAAAAAATCAGACAATAAAAAACCGGTATCAAGATACCGGTTAATGTGTGTGTTCTGACTCGGGCGCCCCAAAGTTAGAACTTAAAGTTTGAGGCTACGGCGCCACGCAGTGGCTTGATATAGCTTTCTAATAGCACCTCGGATTCAAAATTGGCGGCATCCGTGCGCACAATACGATGCACTTCCATTAATGGGGCTTGACCAACGGTAATAATCAAACGACCGCCAATCGCTAGTTGATACTTTAATGAATCCGCCACAGTGGGTACCGAGCCAGTCACTAAAATGGCATTAAACTCGTTATTACCCCAGCCGGCACGGCCATCACCAACCTCTACCTGTACATTGGTGATGCCAGCTTGTCTTAAGTTTTTCTGAGCTTGGGCCGCAATGCGAGAATCAATCTCTACACTGTGCACCTGTCGACAGAGACGGCTTAGTAAGGCGGCTTGGAAACCACTACCGGTACCAATTTCTAGTACAGAGTCTTCAGGCTGAAGCTGTAATTCCTGAGCAAACAGTGCCTCCATCTTGGGGCAGAGCATGGATTCGCCGGTTTTGCTGCCGTCTACCTCAATCGGTACCTCTAGATCGGCAAAGGCAATATTATGATACTTAGGATCCATAAAGCGAGTGCGATCTAGCGCTAATAAGGCGTCCAAGACCTTATCGTCAAGAATACCCCAAGGGCGAATTTGTTGCTCAACCATGTTGTAGCGGCTAAGCTCTAGGGAATTAATAGGTTTATTCATACCCGACTCTCAATTATCAAACGTTGCGTGGGAACATCAATAAATTCTGAAATTGCTTAATTTTAACGCTTAAACTAAATTAAAACTAGGGATTTACCACCATTGATGGAAATGATGTAGGGGGCCATGACCTGAACCTACCTCCATCTCATCGGCACGCTCAATGGCTTTGATTAAATAGGCTTTGGCGTCTTTGGTGGCTCGAACAATATCATCGTCGCGGGTGGCGAGGGCGCAAATGGCAGCCGCATATGTACAACCTGTGCCATGGGTGTTTTTGGTGTCAATGCGCTGATTAGGTAGTTCGATCATTTGGTCGCCGTTAAATAGTAAATCGACCAGTTCATTGTGCGGTAAATGACCCCCTTTAAGTAGTACCCAACGTTCATCAGTTTGCTTGAACAGCTGATGCAGCTTTTCAGCTAGTTGATACATTTGCTTCTTGGTCTCAGGGGTGGACTGTGAGGCTAAGATCGACGCTTCCGGTAGGTTCGGCGTAATCATCGTGGTTTGCGGGATCAACGCCTCAATCAAGGTGGGTACTGAGGAATGCGGTAGCAATTGATCGCCACCCTTAGCCACCATCACGGGATCCAAGATGCAATGACGATGTCCCTCATAGGCGATTAGCTCTTCGGCAACCGCTTCGATCACTGGACTTTCACCAAGCATGCCCAATTTAATGGCGTCGATTTGAACATCGTTAAAAAGGGTTTTGAGCTGCAAACGAATAAACTCGGGCGGTACTGGCATCACCCCGGTCACGCCCTGAGTGCTTTGTGCAGTCAGTGCGGCAACCACACCGCAGGCATAGGTGTCAAGGGCACTCATGGTTTTAATGTCGGCTAAAACACCAGCGCCGCCAGAGGGATCAACGCCAGCGATCGATAAGGTACGTTGTGTCATATCCTGAAAATATCCCATGATATTAATTTGATTTAATTCATCGCTTTTTAGAGCCTAGTATAATCTAAATATACAGTTTTTCTTAAGCATATAAAATAAAAAGGTAGGTTTAGCGATGGATCAAAACACAACAGACATTAGTACAATCCCAGACCCTAGCGTAGCCGCTGCAGCCAAAGGCGCGACTAGCGTAGGTAAAAAGGCGAGTAGCGCTAAGAAAGCGACTGCCAAAAAAGCGACTAAAGCGGTCAAAAAAGTGGCTAAAGCGGTCAAAACCACCTCAGCGGCCACTAAAAAAACCGGGGTAGCAGCTAAGACTGGCACAACGGCAGCTAAAAAGACCTCCACCGCAGCTAAAACCCGTCGCACCACGGCTAAAAAAGCTTCCCCTGCCACTAAGGCGCCAAGCAGAAAAGCACCAGCGACAAGACCAGCAAAGCAAGCCAAAGTCATCGAGCCAAGCAAGCTTGATACAGCTACGCCACAAAGCATCACTGACACCGATGATATTAAGGAAATTCTCGAAGCGCGCAAGGAGGAGTTGGAAAATAGCGTTGAGCGTCTTGGCAAGTTAATTGAAAGCATTGAGGGTGATACCTTATACGGTGACAGCCTTGACGAAACGCGTAAGCTCTTCGTAGAGGACCGCATTGATGCGAAGCATGATCGCCAGGTGCAAATTATTTCACAGTTATTAGGCGAAAAGCTGTCTGCGCCTTTTGAGGAGCAGCAGGAGTTTATTCGTGATCTCTTAGATAGCTTGGCGGATGATGAGCGTCGTGATCTGGTGCGCGCAATTCGCTCAGAAAGACGTCGCATGGCCGCAGCACGAGCAGCCGAATATGATCGTGTATTAGCAGACGATTATGATGTTGAGGGTGTGTATCCCTACAAATACCTGATGTCACGCCGTAATTATGAGTACCAAAAGTACGATCTGCAAGTTGAATTGTTGAAGTTGCAGTCGTGGGTACAAGAGACTGGCGAGCGTGTGGTAATTATTTTTGAAGGTCGTGATGCTGCCGGTAAGGGGGGCACCATTAAGCGCTTTATGGAGCATTTAAACCCACGTTTTGCACGCGTAGTGGCCCTACAAAAGCCTACCGAGACAGAGTCAGGTCAGTGGTACTTCCAACGCTATGTACAGCACTTGCCGACCAAGGGTGAAATCGTGTTATTTGACCGCTCTTGGTATAATCGCGCCGGGGTGGAACGGGTGATGGGTTTCTGTACCGATGCGCAGTACATGGAGTTTATGCGTCAAGTGCCAGAATTTGAGCGAAACTTGGTGTCGAGTGGCATTCACTTAATTAAATTCTGGTTCTCGGTGAGTCGTGATGAGCAATTGCGTCGCTTTAAGCAACGTCAGACGCATCCCCTAAAGCAGTGGAAGCTATCACCGGTTGACTTGGCTTCGCTTGATAAATGGGATGATTATACTGCCGCTAAAGAGGCGATGTTCTACCATACCGATACCAGTGATGCGCCGTGGACTGTGGTCAAATCCAATTGTAAGAAACGGGCGCGTTTAAATGCGATGCGCTACGTACTACATCGCTTTGATTACGCAAATAAAGACATGAAGGCAGTAGGTAAAATCGATCCTTTATTGGTGGGTCGTGCTAATGTCATTTATGAAGCAGGTGAAAATGACTTAGGTGCTAAGTCGTAGTTTCATTGGCGGCTGCCTAATGATTTATTTTGAAGTTTAAATTTATCGGGAGTTTTTATGGAATATCAATACGATCTTTTTGTTATTGGTGCAGGTAGTGGCGGCGTGAGAGCTGCTCGTTTTGCTGCTCAAGCCGGAGCAAAAGTGGCGATTGCCGAGTCTAAGGATTTAGGCGGTACCTGCGTGAACGTCGGTTGTATTCCTAAAAAGCTCTATAGTTATGCTGCCCAGTTTAATGAGGCCTTTAGCGAAGCTGCCGGCTATGGTTGGTCAGTGGGTGAGACTAGCTTGGATTGGGAGGTGCTAAAGCGTCAGCGTGCTCAGGAAATCACGCGTTTAAACGGTATTTACGATAATCTGATTAAAAATTCAGGGGCTGAACTGATTCGCGGTTGGGCCAAGTTGCTTGATGAGCATACGGTTGAGGTTGATGGTCAGCAGTTTAGCGCCAAGTATATTTTAGTTGTGCCTGGCGGTTGGCCGATGGTGCCAGACATGCCAGGTAAAGAGCATGTGATTACCTCCAATGAGGTGTTTGATTTACCTGTATTTCCTAAACGCTTTTTAATCGTGGGTGGCGGTTATATTGCGTGTGAATTTGCCTCCTTTTTTAATGCCTTAGGCTC
This sequence comes from Oligella sp. HMSC09E12, assembly GCF_001808505.1. Taxonomy (NCBI): domain Bacteria; kingdom Pseudomonadati; phylum Pseudomonadota; class Betaproteobacteria; order Burkholderiales; family Alcaligenaceae; genus Oligella; species Oligella sp. HMSC09E12. The sequence goes on along the minus strand of NZ_KV793613.1, from coordinate 6,134 downwards.
CCAGGTTACCCAGCTTTATCGTGGCGAGCAGGTGTTGCGAGGCTTTGACGGCGATATTCGTCAGCATATAAGCGAGGAAATGCGTAAAGCCGGTGTCGATCTACGGGTTCAAAGCGATGTTGCCTCGATTGAGAAAAAAGCGGATCATTATCTGGTGCATCTCAAAAATAACGACACGCTTGAGGTGGATGCCGTGATGTATGCCACTGGTCGTGTCCCTAGAACCGCTGATTTAGGCCTAGAAAGGGTGGGCGTCACACTCGGTCAACGAGGTGAGATTCTGGTTGATGAAAACTACCGCAGCAATATCCCATCCATTTTTGCCTTAGGCGATGTCACCGATCGGGTTCAGTTAACACCTGTTGCTACCGGTGAGGCCATGGTGCTGGTGGATTATTTATTTGGCAAGGGTGAGCGTAAGCTGAGTTATGACAATATTCCAACAGCTGTTTTTACGCATCCTAATATTGGTACTGTGGGCTTGACCGAAGAAGAAGCGCGTGAGCAATTTGATGAGGTGGTGATTTATCGCACCGACTTCCGACCACTAAAGCATACGCTTAGCGGCAGCAGTGCCCGTACCATGATGAAGCTCGTGGTGGATAAAGCCAACGATAGGGTCGTGGGACTGCATATGGTGGGCGATGATGCCGGCGAAATTACGCAAGGTTTTGCTGTCGCAATAAAGGCGGGTGCAACCAAAGCGGTTTTCGATAGCACCATCGGTATCCATCCGACAGCGGCTGAAGAGTTTGTGACGATGCGTCAGCCGGTAACTGAATAAAGCGAATTTTTTCATATATTGCAAAGCGCAAAGGTCACATGCTATTATTTGAAAATGATTCTTATTCACATTAGTGATAAAGTATCAATAAAATGATTTATATTGGTTTTTCAGGAAAACTGTTTATGAAGTTATCTACATTAGCATTATCTTTAGGTTTATCTGTTTTCAGCGCAAGTTTTACGGCGCACGCACATACTACATGGATTGCTCAGGTTCATGGTGAGCAGGCGGTTAACTATGGTCACACAGGTACCGATACGGATGCCTATGACCCGAAAAAAATTGTTTCAGCAAAGGGTTTTAAGCGTGACGGTACAAAATTTGATTTAACGATCAAAAAGCATGAAAATCACGTTTCTCTTGAGGGTGATGATGCGGCAATTTCGACGGCAGTGATGGATGGTGGTTTTTGGTCGCAAGACAAAGACGGTAAATGGGTAAATGAGCGCGGTGATAAGGTGGACGGTGCCAAAAGCTCTGCTCTGTCATTGAAATATACCGTTTCTTACAATAATTCGCGTGTGAAGCCTATCGTTACTGGTCATGCGCTTGAAATTGTTCCTGCCGTTAATCCCGCTACCTTGAAAAAAGGTGAGGATCTCAAGGTGCAAGTGTTGTATGAGGGCAAGGGTGTCGCCGATCTTAAAGTGGTTGGTGATTACTTCTCTCACGAGGCTGAAAAATATACCACCGACAAAGACGGATTTGTTACGGTTAAGGTCGCCAATGATGGATTTAATATTATTGAGGTAGGTTATCGATTAAGCGATCCCAAAGATCCGTTTAACGGCAAGAACATGAGTTCTACATTGACCTTTATGTCTAAGTCCGACTCACATCATCATTAATTAATTTGATTAATTATTACATTTCCGGGAGTTTGCCGTGAAAAGATTTCTTGTTGCCTTATGTTTGAGTGGTTTAAGTACCGCCGTGTATGCGCATGCGCCGCTTCTTAATTGTGAACGTCAAAATGCACAAGTCGTGTGTCAAGGTGGATTTTCCGATGGTTCATCGGCGTTCGGGGTGCAAATTGATGTTAAAAATTATGATGAAAAGACGCTTTTCTCCGGCAAGCTCGATGAATCGGGAAAAATTGCCTTTGATATTCCCAAAGACGAGGAATTCTTTGTGAGGTTCGATGCGGGTCCGGGACATATCTTGGAGCTTGATCATGCGGATATTCAATAGTCTTGCAGCTTAGTATGGGAGGTTATTGTCAGACCGTTCATCCCGATAAGGCGACCAAAGAGACACTTTATGTCATTTTGGTTGCCATTGTGATTGTAATAGGCTCGGGTGTTTTTATCTTCTTTCATCAGCGTGATGAGGGTCGGCGCCATACTTTAGCCCCTTATGAAGTAAGTGCACGCTATGATTTAAAAGCGACCGAGCAGGGGCTTGTAACGGATCTGCTGTTGGTTTATGAGGAATGGCTTGATAGTCCCTCTACAGAAGCGCCAAGTGTGCAATCATTGATTGATGATAATTTTCCGCCTTTTACCGATGTACAGGAAAATAAGCAGCGCGGTGATCATCAATGGCACAAGTTAAGCGCAGAGGGTCGCACCTACTATCTGGGTCTTTCTCAGAGGCCTGAGATCGCTGGGCATTTATTATGGATTCTGCCACGTGATAAAAGCGTAACAGAGGGGTTTGAGCTATGGATTTATTCAAAAGCCGTAGAGCCTCCCGCTTTGCGGCATCTTGAAGCCGATCGGTTGGCTGCGGCGGGTTGGCAACGAGTTAATTTGAATAACGAAATTAAAAGATGATAAAGGTGAATTTTATGTCTTTTTTCAGACGTCTCTGTTGGGTATTTTTTTCTTTTTTTCTATTGACAGCTCAGGTACAGGCTAAATTGGTGGTTGGTGTTACTTTGCACCCCTACTATAGCTTTGTAGCCAATATTATTAAAGATAAGGGCGAGATCGTTCCCTTAATTCCCGAGGGTTTTAATCCTCATGCGTTTGAGCCACGATCTCAGGATATTAAGCGTATTAATGAGCTTACCGTGCTGGTGTTGAATGATATCGGGCATGATGCGTTTGCTCGCAAAATGATTCAAGCCAGTGAAAATAAAGACGTTCCTATTATTCAGGCCAATAAGGATGTGCCTTTATTAAGTACAATGGGGCTGGATGAAAATCAACGTGACGGTGTGATTAATTCTCATACTTTTATTTCGATCAGTGCGGCCATGCTACAGGTTAATCATATTGCCAAAGAGTTGGCTAAGCTGGATCCCGCCAATGCTGATTTTTATAGGGAAAATGCACGTGCTTATAATAAGCGTTTGCGTCAATTGCGTAGTGATGCTTTAAGTCGTGTGCAAGGAGTAAAAAATCCCAATTTGAGAATTGCCACCGTACACGCTGCTTATGATTATTTATTCCGTGAATTCGGTTTGGAGGTTTCGGCCGTGGTCGAGCCCGGGCATGCTATTGAGCCAAGTCCTGCGCATGTTAAGAAAGTGATTGATCTTATTAAAGCTAAAAATATCAGTATTTTATTCACCGAAAAGGATAATCCCAACGCCTATATTCGTACTATCGCCAAGGAAGCGAATATTAAGTTGGCGGATCTGACGCATATGACTCATGGCGCTTATACGGCTCAACACTTTGAAGAAGGCATGGCGTACAATCTTGATCAGGTTGTCAAAGCCATCTTGGAAAGCCAGTAGGGGTCTTGAATGTCATTGCCAGAGTACGCGCAGAATCTTGCGTATCAAGGGACTGCCGGGCCGGAAATTGAATTGGAAAATCTCTATGTGAGTTTTCAGAAAACACACATTATTGAGGATATCAGCCTACGCATACCGCAAGGAAAAACGACCGCTATTGTCGGTCCCAATGGTAGTGGCAAAACGACTTTACTGAAAGCCATTCTGGGTCAATACCAACATAAGGGGCATGTCCGTATTTATTGGCAGAGTAAGGATAAGCAAAGAATCGCTTATGTACCCCAATACATAGATTTTGATCGTGAATTGCCGATGAATGGCAAGGATTTCCTCGGCATTTTACTGCAAAAAAAGCCCATATTCAGTGGTTTACATAAACGCTATCAATCCGTAATACGGCATTTATTTCAAAAAATGGAAATGTCCGCACATCGGCATAAGAAAATAGGCAAGCTGTCCGGGGGCGAGTTGAAACGCTTGGTCATTGCTCAAGCGCTTTATCCCGAGCCGGAGTTGATTTTGCTGGATGAGCCGCTCGTTGCACTGGATGAACCCGGTACGGAGCTTTTTTTCAGTATGTTATCTGAATTACAATCCATGGGTAAGACGATTATTTGGGTTGAGCATGATTTGATGGCGGTGCAAAAATATGCGCAGCATCTAATCGCTGTTAATCGTCGCATCATTCATCAAGGTTCACCGAGTGATTTATCCGATCCTGTCTTTTATAGTAGGATTTTCTTACGCTCCTCTAAGGCACATTAGGCTATTTTATAAGTGATAAATTGATGTTTGAATCCATTCGAGAGTTTATTATCCAATTGGCACAAGCGGGCTATCTGCCGGGTGATTTCAGTTATCAGTTTGTTGTCAATTCCTTGCTTGCAGGTTTGATCTTGGGACCTTTGTTAGGCGGCTTCGGTACCTTGGTCGTGATTAAAAAATTAGCTTTCTTTTCGGAGGCGACTGGACATGCAGCGTTGACCGGTGTGGCCTTGGGCATTTTGCTTAATGAGCCTATCGATAATCCCTATGGTGGACTTTTTGCATATTGTCTCATCTTTGCACTATTGCTGAATTATATTAAAAACCGGAGTGCTTTAGCTACTGATACATTGATCGGCGTTTTCTTGTCGGTTTCTCTTGCTTTAGGTGCCTCAGTTCTACTTGTATTGGCAACCAAGATTAATGTCCATATTCTTGAGAATGTCTTGTTCGGTACTTTGCTCACGGTTAACGATCATGATTTATACCTGCTTTTGGGGATTGCAGTTATCACAGTACCGTTACTGACGTATTACTATAATGAGCTGTTGATAAGTAGCTTTAATCAACAATTTGCCAGAGTTCGCAAAGTCCCTGTGTTGTTTTTGGATTATATCTTTATTTTATTGATTACTCTTTGCACGATTGCATCGATTAAGATTATCGGTGCTATTCTCGTTGGTGCTTTATTAGTTATTCCTGCAGCCAGCGCGCGTTTAGTTGCACAATCCATGAAGCAGTTCTTTTATTTGTCGGTGTTGATATCCACCGGCGCCACCTTGCTCGGTGTTTATCTGCCGATTCGTTTTGATGTGCCCGTACCTTCAGGGGGAGCCATTATCCTGATTGCCGGGGTCTTTTTCTTGATCTTGTTAGTCATTAAACAATTTGTCCGGATTAGATAAATTTTATGCGGAGATTTTCGTGATGAAAAAATGCCATCTTCTAATGCTTTTGCTCGGCTTGCATTTACCGTCTGCCTATGCGACCACTTTACTGACAGGTCATCCGATCACTACCGGCATTGCCGAGATGCTCGGTAAAGACAGCACACTGTCGATACAATCGTCTGTGCCTAAGAATCTACCTGCCTCGCGTCATTTAAACTATCTGGAAAATCGCGGAAAAGACGAATTGGAAACATTGAGTCGAGAGGCTGATGCAGTGATTTCGGTTAAGAGTATTTTTACGGCGGATTTTCTCTACCCATTGGCTCGACGACATCATATTCGCATAGTGCCGATTGATATTGCGACACCGATTGACGGCGAAGGGATGGGTGTTGCGTTGCTTAATTTGGATATTGCGGAGCATCCGGTATGGTTGGATCCGGAAAACCTTAATGTGATGATGACCTTATTTGTCAGAGAGGTCGAGAAATTGGATGCTAGTCAAAGAGAGGCATTACAAAAGCAGTTAGATGATGCTCGTCAACGCTTACAAAAAATCATTTATGCGGTTCAGGAGTCTTTGGATAAAGCAAGCAAGACTCCCTCGGTGCTGCTGATGCAAGAGGAATATGCCTATTTTACTCAGGGTTTGCAGTTGGAATCTACGCAATATACGCCAGTTGATGATGCTGCAAAAAATTTGGCGGCGTTTGAAAAAGCAATTCGTGAGGAGGGAATTACACTCGTTATCAGTAAGCAAGATCCCACGCCCGAGGAAGAGGCTATCATAACCAAGCAGCATGTTGCGTGGCTTAAAATGCCTCGCCTGAAAAGCACAGATCCTGTCGCTCAATTAGAAGCGATTTATCAGGATTTTTCAGCACTGCTAAATTAAGTGCAGAGTAGTAAGCTTTGTCTACCCTCACCCAACATATAAATCGGATGAGGGTATGTTAAATTACTGTGCTAATATGCATGAGGTTAATCAACTTGAACCGCTCGTCAA
>NZ_KV793612.1:0-2153 GCF_001808505.1 Oligella sp. HMSC09E12 | reverse complement strand
AAATCAAGTTACACAAAATACCTTACACCCTCTAAAAAATAAATAACTTCGCCCCATAAGGCTGACGTTGACATACTTTCTGAAAACTCAACTAATTCATCATAAACTGCTGAATCAACATTTAATAATTCCATCGAAACTTAACCTCTACCTTATTTAGTCTCAGCACCTATCGCCAATTTTCTGGCCTCTAGTACCTGTTATCTCTATGGTCCATCTCGCTTTGGTCACATCCTGTGAAGTCGACCCATTTCGTAAGCTCTGGCTTTAAACAAAGACGTTTCATCAGTCTATAGCAAGATGTAATCTTTAATCTGTTTATCGTTTGCGCCATTAAATAAGAAGACGGTAATGTGGGATTCTTAACGTAGAGGTTCTGAGCAATAAGGGGTGAGCTCTTGACGCTCATTGTTACTACAATATCCTGCCACCCCCTAGTGTGCATGCTTAATTACCTTATTCAGGCACTAGCTTTCAGTCTTTTTATGAGGCTCATTACTCTCATCAAAATATGTAACGATCCCATTCCAAAAAAACACAAAACAATCGTAAGTGTTAAAAGCCTTAAATCTTTTTATAAATAAAGTGCAAGTGACCTCATAACAACGAGTTGCGATACGCCATAAAAAATTAAAACTCTTAGATATCTAATTTTCGTGACTGACATCCTTGATGATTGTCGTAACAACGCAACTTACAACCACACCTAACTCGCGAATCATAATCCAATCTATTAATTCCCCCAGACATTACCGACATAAAAAACAGGCTGTTTAGGTCTAAATTAAACATGCCTTATTTAAAATTTAAATCCCCACATAGAACTGACCTACCCACTTAGGTTCAGTCCATTCTTGTCGATTTAAAATAATGGAAATATCCATAGATTTTTCATAGAACAAAACATCTGTATACTTGCTTTCCCGCCAATGTTTATCGCCATAAGTCATTGTGCCTTGAAAAATTAACGGTCTCATCCCTAGCTTAGGTTGAATCTCATAAATATCGAAATGCGTTTCTTGTGAGCTAATTGGAAAACGCAAAAACTTATACACATAAACAGGGTGTTTTCGCATTTCTAATAATGTCGATTCGGTGATCCAATAAATTTCATCTTGAGTTGGTAACCTTAACCTACAGCCTCTTGGCAAAATAGTATATCTTTTCGTCGTGTCATTAGTAGACAACGGTTCTAAGCATGTATTGCAAACACTCAAAATCTCACTCTTTATCCTTTGTGGTTCTTGTAGTCCTGAGCGTTTTAACTCCTCTTCTAGTAACACTTTCTTGTCTTCATCTATTTCCAAAAAACCATCTTCAATAGCTAAAAAACAATGATCTTTTTGCCATAAGCGTATCAACTCCTCCTTATCAATCCAAATCGGAAAGGAGTCTTTATAAAGAAACACCAAAAAAAGCGCAACAGGGGAGATAATTAGCCAAAACTCCCACATAAAATACAAACTATATTTACCAAAAACCAAATTTATCAACATGAAAATTGTTAATATGCCGACAAATGTTAATAGCTTAATTAAAAACTCAAGATTCCGTTTAACTGGTTTGTTAAAACAACGGATGAAAAACATAACAACTGCCAGTGAAACAGTCACCAATATTGCCCCTCTTCCGCTGAGCATATTTCTATCATTTCGCTCTAATAGCATTAATCTTCCAATTGTTTATCATTATCATGCTTATTAAATATTTGTTTCAATGATGAAACTTCTATTATTTTTGTATCTACCTTATTTCCGCCATAATGCGAAACTCCTGCCGAAACACCACCACCTATAAAGTAGCCTCCTGAAAAATCTAAAATTTGTAAAAAAGGTTTGACTATTCTATTTGATTCTTTTGTCACTTGAATCCTTATATTTGGAGAAAGCTTATCAAGCTTTTGTAAACTATGCTTATTTTCAAAATGCATCCCTCTCACAAGCCTTGAAAAAGCAACTCCGACAGTAGCATCAGAAAACAAGTTTGCTGTTGTATAGCTTCCTTCAGTCATTAAACTAGTCACACCTCCAACAGCAATCGATTGAGCGGCGTCCATAATATAACTCTTTCCGATATTCCTAAAGATTTGAAGGCTACTTGTAACTTTTGCCGTAGAAACACCAGTACCACCAAGCAAAAACAACGCGGGTTCT
>NZ_KV793611.1:0-887 GCF_001808505.1 Oligella sp. HMSC09E12 | reverse complement strand
CTGGCGACTGTGATAGAAACCGCCTCGCTTTCGGAGATTGAGTTGAGTGCTTATTGCCGAGAAAAAGGTCTTTACCCTGAGCAACTTAAGCGATGGAAGTCGGAGTGTCTACAGTCGTTTGACCAAAGCAAAGCGCAAGCTCAAGCGCTTCGCAAAGAACTTCAAGCCACACGTCAAGAAAACAAGACATTGCAACGTGAGATTAGACGTAAGGAGAAGGCGGCTAGCGGAGGCAGCAGCATTGTTGATGCTGCGAAAAAAGCTCAATGCGCTTTGGGAGGAAAGCGAGGACGAATGACCTCACTCTCAGAGCGCCAACATGTGGTCAGCTTGATTCAAGCCGCTCACCGCCAAGGAGCACGTCTAGCCAGGGCGTGCGAGGAAGCCGGTCTTGCGCTGCGTAGTTATCGTCGTTGGGTAAAGGATGGTGTTGTTCAAGCCGATAAACGCCCGACAGCCGTTCGACCTAAGCCAGCAAACAGTTTGAGTCAGGAGGAACGAGAGCTGATTCTGACGGTCTGCAATCGTGCAGAATACGCCAACTTGCCACCCTGTCAAATCGTGGCTGATCTACTTGACAAAGGTGCTTATATCGCTTCTGAAGCAACCTTTTACCGCACGCTTCGGCAAGCAAACCAGCTGCATCACCGAGGTCGCAGCCGTGCGCCTAAACCGAGCCCTCAACCGACAACGCATCATGCGACCGGTCCACGTCAAGTGTGGTGTTGGGATATCACATACTGCCCGTCACGTGTACGGGGTCAATTTTATTATCTTTACCTCGTTGAAGACATCTATCGCCGTAAAATCGTGGGCTATGAGGTGCATGAAACAGAAGACTCAGCGCTTGCGGCAGCACTCTTACAGCGTTGTGTCTTGAGCGAGGG
>NZ_KV793610.1:0-2315 GCF_001808505.1 Oligella sp. HMSC09E12 | reverse complement strand
AAGGAAGTTACACAAAATTATTTACAGGCTCTATCGAAAGCAACATCGATATGTTAAGTCTTTCGGGTGGTAAGCTTTATGGCCCTACGGGAGTAGGCGTTCTAATTGTCGACTCAATGCTAGATTTGAAACCTGTTCCTCTAATTCATGGTGGATTACAACAGGTTGGTGTTCGTTCTGGGACTATCCCTTTATATCTTTGTGAGGCAATAAGTTTTGCTATCAAAAAAGTGCAAAAGCAGCGAGCCGAGGAAAGGTCATATTTAGAAAGCCTTAGGAAGTTACTACTTAAAAAACTTGACGACAAGGGCATTGAGTATTCTGTTAATGGTTCGATGGAGCATCGACACCCCGGTAATTTAAGCCTTTCTTTTATTGGTTATCAAAACGATTTGTTGGTACAAAAACTTCAACCTGAAGTGGCAGTTTCTACTGGCGCTGCATGTAATTCGAGGGTAATTCAGCAATCTTATGTTTTAAAGGCTTTGGGCTTAAGTCGAGAGAAAATAGAGAGCACAATTCGCGTAGGCATAGGTCGTTTTAATACTGAGCAAGATATTCTGTTTTTTGTAAAACAACTAGAAAAAGCATTAGAAAGCTTTGAGATAACTGGCGTTACAGCTAGTTCTGTTTTTCCCTAAAACATAAATTATCACAATATTTAACTTGGTTTAAGTCTTAATCTATGTTATGTATTAGATATGTCTAATATATAAATCACAACCAGAAATGAGGTCAATCATGAAAAAACGCCAAGTTGATGTTGCTATTATTGGGGCCGGTACGGCCGGTTTATATGCATTGCGTGAAGTTAGGCGCGCTAAAAAGAGTTTTGTATTAATTGACCGTGGGCCTTTAGGTACTACTTGTGCCCGAGTGGGTTGCATGCCATCAAAGGTGGCTTTACATGCCGCAGAGCTTTGGTCGATGCGTGAAGAGCAAAAAGAGTACGGTATCTCAGGTACCGATAATCTTGAGATTGACCGCCAAGCCGCTTGGGCTAAAGTGCGTAGCATGCGCGATGATTTCGCTGCTGGCGCTAGTAGCAACGCTGTTAAAGCTGGGGGCGAGCATTTATTAATGGGTGAGGCGAAATTTATTGAGCCTACCGTGATTGAGGTGCTAGGTAAAGAGGGTACTGAGCGTATCGAAGCTAAGGCTGTTATTATTGCCGTGGGCTCTCGTCCTGTGGTACCGGGCTTTTTAGTTCCTTTTAAAGATCATTTAATCACTACCGATGAGCTCTTTGAATTAGAAGAGTTGCCAAAGCGACTCGGTGTCTTAGGCTTGGGTGCCATTGGCCTGGAGATGGGGTTAGCCATGCAACGCCTTGGCGTGGAAGTGGTTGGTGCGGATATGGCTGATTCAGTAGGTGGCATTCGTGACCCTGAGGTTGCTAAATACGCTCAAGAGGCATTTGCTGATGAATTTCCAATGTATTTGAGTGAGGCCGCTAATTTAGAAGTTGCTGAGCAAGGCGTTCAGCTAATTAGTGGTGAAAATCGTGTGACAGTTGATAAGGTCTTAGTGGCTTTAGGTCGACGCTCTAATTTAGACCAGCTTAATTTGGCAGAAGCAGGCTTTGAGCTAGATGATAAAGGTATGCCGCATTTCGATGAAGAGACCCTCAAAGTCAAAGATCACCCTGTTTATGTGGTTGGTGATGCAAATGGATACCGTACCTTAATGCACGAAGCGGCAGTTGAGGGCGCTGTAGCGGGTTTTAATGCAAGTCGTGATGAGGCTCAAGCCTTTGAGCGTAAAGTACCTTTAGCTATTGCCTTTACTCAGCCTGATATTGTGAGTGTAGGAACAAGTTTTGATCAATTATCAGAAGACGATATCTTTATTGGTAAGGCACTAACTGAAACAGATGGTCGTAGCCGCATTTTGAGTAAAAAGCAGGGTGTGCTGCGCATCTATGTTGATCGCAAAGATGGCAAATTATTAGGCGCGAGTATGATTGGTGCACGTGCAGAGCATATTGCACAATTCTTAGCTTTGGCTTTGACTCAAAAGCTCGATGTGTATCAGTTGCTCGATACGCCTTTCTATCATCCAGTGGTTGAGGAGTTGGTACAGACTGCACTGCGAGATATAGCGCGTCAAATGGAGCCAAGTATCTATCCTTTAGGTTTGACCCCGATTAAATAATATTTTCTATTTAATGGAATAAGATGCGCCCGTTGCTAAAAGTGATGGGCGTTTTTTCTTGTTTATGCATTTTCTTAATGAGAATGATAAATATTTATGTGTGGGTGAATGGTGACTTGTCTGCTAGGATTGAATTTAGAAGCGTCGACTTTTTTGCGGGG
>NZ_KV793609.1:0-951 GCF_001808505.1 Oligella sp. HMSC09E12 | reverse complement strand
CTTAAACAGATAGAACAAGAGCACGAACGGCTTAAGAAAATGTATGCTGAATTGAGCCTCATGTCGCGCATGCAGGAGGAGATTATAAAAAAGCTCTAGTGCCTGTAGAGACACGTAAGGCATGGGCTCGTGAGCTACAGGCAAGGCATCTAGTCAGCATTGTTAAAAGCTGTCAGGCAGTATGTATTAGTCGAACGGCTTATTACTACCGTAAACGCTTGGTCAATGACAGTGCAGTTGAGCAAGCGTTGCTTGAACTAACTGAGCGACATCCTCGTTGGGGCTTTGTTAAATGTTTCGACCGTTTACGAACCTTAGGCCACCCGTGGAATCACAAACGCGTACAACGTGTCTACAATCAGCTTCAGCTGCAATTACGAAGTAAGCGTAAACAACGTTTACCGGCACGAAACCCTACGCCATTGGCACAGCCTAAGCTAGCAAGAAGCAGCTGGTCAATCGATTTCATGTCAGATGGTCTGACAAATCAGCGCCGCTTTCGCACGCTGAATGTGATTGATGACTTCAATCGTGAGAGCCTTGGCATTGATATTGGCATGAGTCTACCGGCCCTTCGGGTCACACGTTTTTTAGATCAGCTAAGTGAAGTCTATGGTTACCCTGAGCGTATCCGTACAGATAACGGTCCGGAGTTTACGTCACAGATTTTTATGCAATGGGCAGAACGACACGGCATTATGATTGATTTTATTGAACCTGGTTGCCCTTACCAGAATGCCTATATCGAGCGATTTAATCGAACCTATCGCGAAGAAGTGTTGAATATGCACCTCTTCAGTACACTAGAGCAGGTTCGTTGGTATACCGAAGAGTGGATAACCATTTATAATACCGAAAGACCTCATGAGTCGTTGGAACGCTTAAGTCCTGTTAACTACAGGCTGAGAGCACATTCTACTTTCGGGCTGTGTTAAGAATGGGGTAGGTTCA
>NZ_KV793608.1:0-37571 GCF_001808505.1 Oligella sp. HMSC09E12 | reverse complement strand
GTTTGCCAACCTCGCTGGGCAAACACAAAAAAGCCCTTGAACATCAAGGGCTTATTATATAATACTGGCGGAAGCTGTGAGATTCGAACTCACGGAGGGCTATTAACCCTCGCCGGTTTTCAAGACCGGTGCATTCAACCACTCTGCCAAGCTTCCAGTCTTGGTGCACTCGGCCGGAATCGAACCGGCACGGACGCAATGTCCGAGAGATTTTAAGTCTCTTGTGTCTACCTATTTCACCACGAGTGCTTGTGTAATGTATTAGGTTAAGAGCATAACTATAGCAAGTGAACGCATGCTTGTCCAGTGCTTTGATGCGTTAGACCTTTTTTGTTGCAAAAATATGACTCTTTAAGACTGAGCATGCGCAAATAGCGCCCATCACCACATCAGTCCAACGCTATTTAGCTAATAAGCGCATGGCTTCATCAATCGCCGAGATGCTCAAGCCATACATCCTACCACCGAGTAGCTCATGGATCAGTCGGGTTGAGTGATAGTACTGCCAATGCGACTGCGGATTAGGATTAAGCCAGATGGACTTGGGCCAGTGCTCGACTGCGCGCTTTAGCCAGACCCCGCCAGCTTCCTTATTGTAGTGCTCCACCGAACCGCCCGGATGGATAATTTCATAGGGACTCATCGCTGCATCACCCACAAAGATCAGGCGCCAATCCTCATTCATGCTACGCAGTAAATCCCACGTACTTTTGTACACGCGGCGCCCTGCTTCATAGCGCCACACCCGTTCATATAGGCAATTATGAAAATAATACGCCTCAAAATGCTTAAACTCACTGCGTGCTGCAGAAAAGAGCTCCTCCACAATGGCGATATGATCGTCCATACTACCACCCGAATCGAGTAGCATTAAGACTTTAACCGTATTATGACGTGCTGGTACCATTTGCAAATCTAGATGACCAGCGTTTTTAGCAGTGCCACGAATGGTGCCGTCCAGATCTAACTCCTCGACCGCCCCTTCGCGCCCAAAGCGTCGCAAACGGCGCAAGGCCATTTTAAAATTGCGGGTGCCGAGCTCCTGCTGACTATCGTACTCACGGAAATGACGCTCTTCCCAGACCTTGACTGCCGTGCGATGACCGGCAGAGGGACCACCGATGCGAATCCCCTCAGGATGGTAGCCGCTATGACCAAAGGGCGAGGTGCCACCGGTACCAATCCATTTGCTACCACCCGCATGACGCTCCTTTTGCTCTGCCAATCGCTCCTTAAAGAGCTCCATCAGCTTTTCCCAGCCATGCTTTTCAATGGCAGCTTTTTGCTCCTCGCTTAAGTGCTTTTTAAACTCTGCCAACAACCAATGCTCAGGGATTTCTTTAAACTGCTCCATCACAGGTTCTGCTTTGCTAACAAAGGCAGCAAAGGCCTGATCATAGCGGTCAAAATGACTTTCATCCTTGACCATGGTCATGCGAGCGGTACGATAAAAATCATCCAAGGTAGGCGCCATCAGCGGGCGTCGTAATAAGTCAATCAAGGTCAAAAGCTCATTGATTGACACAGGAATACCGTATTGCCGCAACAGATAAAAGAAATTGATTAACATCGCCTTGCCTGTCCTAGCGTCGTCCCTGCCCTGTTGCCATGGCCACTAAGCGCTCGATTAAGGACAAATCCTGCTCGTTTTTAATTAAAGCACCCGCCAAGGGCAGATTACCATTTTCCACGCTTTGTGGATTGATATTTGAGGCACTCAACAAGGCCAGCCAATCCAAAAACTCGGAGGTTGAGGGCTTTTTCTTTAAACCGGGCATCTCACGCAATTCAAAGAAACGCTGCATGGCGCTATTAAGGATATCCTGATCGACATTGGGATAATGCACAGCCACAATCTGGCGCAAGGTTTCGCTATCTGGGAACTCAATATAGTGGAAGAAACAGCGGCGTAAAAAGGCATCTGGTAAATCCTTTTCATTATTCGAGGTGATAATCACCAGCGGCCGGTGCTTCGCCCGAATCGTACGTGCTGTCTCGTAGACATGGAATTCCATCTGATCTAGCTCGCGTAATAAATCATTAGGGAATTCAATATCCGCCTTATCAATTTCATCAATGAGCACCACCGCCGGCGTCTCAGATTCAAAGGCCTGCCACAACACCCCGGGACGGATATAGTTGGCGATATCCTTGACACGCTCATCTCCTAGCTGAGAGTCACGTAGGCGCGACACCGCATCATACTCATACAGTCCCTGCTGTGCTTTGGTGGTCGATTTAATATGCCATTGCAACAAAGGACGTTGCAAAAACGCTGCTACCTCCTCGGCTAACATAGTTTTACCGGTACCAGGCTCCCCCTTAATCAACAGTGGACGCTCAAGACTCAATGCGGCATTTACCGCCAAACGCAAATCATCGGTTGCAATATAGCGTTCAGTGCTTTCAAAAGATTGATTTAACTTCATGCCCATGTCCTAATCCCTAATGTGTATTAACTCGCTGCTTTAACAGCTCAATATATAATTGCTGATCAAGCGGGCCACGATTACGCTGTGCCTGCCAAATCACCTGACCCAAACACTCCATCATCTCATGATGTGCTGCATGCTCGTCCAACTTAGCGCTCAGCTGCTCGAAAACCTCACGAATGCCATGCGGGTTATCAATGGATATCTGCTCTTCAAGCGCAATGTGCATTGACAGATGTAAAAAGGGATTGGTCTGCCCCTCGGCCACGCTAAAGTCCTTATTGCGTGCCTCAGGATTATCCAACATCGCATGGTACTCAGGATGCTTCATAATCCAGCCCAATGCTATTTTCTCCATCGCACTTAGCGCTGCTTTATGTTGATACTTTTGCCAGGTCTGAATAAAAAAATCTCTGACCTGCTCACGCGTGGGATTAAAAATTGCCATATAACTATTTATTACAGTTCGTGAAAAATAAGAGTAATTTCAATGATAATAAGGTACACTAATCGAGTCTTATATAAGACTAGGTAGTAAGCAGTATATATTAGTCATCTCAAGTCTTATACAGTGTAAGCAAAGTTTTTAAAATCTCTGCTGTTACTGAGAGTTGAGTGTTAATTGTCTTTTATATTAACCTTTATTGTACTAGTCTATTCATTGCAACCAGTTCTGGAGAAAAGCATGTCTTACCAACACATCAAAGTGCCGGCAAACGGCGAAAAAATTACAGTCAATGCGGACAATAGCTTAAACGTTCCTAATAACCCGATCATCCCTTATATCGAGGGTGATGGTATCGGTGTTGATGTTAGCCCAGTGATGATCAAAGTGATCGATGCAGCGGTTGAAAAGTCCTACGGTGGCGAGCGTAAAATTCACTGGATGGAAGTTTATGCGGGTGAGAAATCAACCCAGGTCTATGGTCCTGACGTTTGGTTACCTGAGGAGACACTGGATGCGGTAAAAGAGTATGTGGTTTCTATCAAAGGTCCTCTAACCACACCCGTTGGTGGCGGTATCCGCTCACTTAACGTGGCCTTACGCCAAAAGCTAGACCTTTACCTCTGCTTACGTCCTATCCAATACTTTGAGGGCGTGCCTTCACCGGTTAAAGAGCCTGAAAAAACCAATATGGTTATTTTCCGTGAAAACTCAGAGGATATTTACGCCGGTATTGAGTTCGAAGCCCAATCTGATAACGCTAAAAAACTAATCAAGTTCCTCCAAGACGAGTTAGGCGTGAAGCAAATCCGCTTCCCTGAGACCTCTGGTATTGGTATTAAGCCTGTTTCTGAAGAAGGTACCAAGCGCTTAGTACGCCAAGCCATTCAGTACGCAATTAATAACGACCGCGACAGCGTGACCCTCGTGCACAAGGGTAACATCATGAAGTTTACTGAGGGTAGCTTCCGTGACTGGGGTTATGAGTTGGCCCGTGAGGAGTTTGGTGCTGAGTTGATCGACGGTGGTCCGTGGTGCTCCTTCAAAAACCCAAAAACTGGCAAGGAAATCGTCATCAAGGATAATATCGCTGACGCCTTCTTACAGCAGATCTTATTACGCCCTGAGGAGTACTCCGTTATCGCTACACTAAACCTTAACGGTGACTACATCTCTGACGCCTTAGCAGCACAGGTTGGTGGTATCGGTATCGCACCAGGTGCTAACTTATCTGATACGGTTGCCATGTTTGAGGCGACTCACGGTACTGCTCCTAAGTACGCTGGTAAGGATATGGTTAACCCAGGTTCTGTGATCCTTTCTGCTGAGATGATGCTACGTCACATGGGTTGGACCGAAGCTGCTGACCTCGTTATCAAAGCCATGGGTGATGCCATCAAGTCTAAGCAGGTGACCTATGACTTTGCCCGTGCCTTAGAGGGTTCTACTCAGGTGAGTTGCTCTCAGTTCGGTCAGGTGATGATCGACCATATGTAATCACTGAGGCTACCTAGGTAGCTGAGGGTATTCACATATAACCGAGTTAAAGGCAAATTGCGTTTAACTCGGTTTTTTTATGGCAAATGTCAAGCTCAGGCGCCATTTTGTGCAGTGCAGTAGAGATAAGTACCTATGGTGTTTACTAGCCTAATCTCCTACCATTGTATAGATGACTAATTTACCTTTTACGCATTTATAAGTGCGAAGTTTTTACGATTTATGGCTAGCAATACCTTACCCGAACAATGTAAAGCCGATCCGGAGCTACTCGATGTAGCCCAAGCGATTGCCGAGACGATTTTACGTGGCTTTAATAAGCACTACCGCATTTTCCGTTCTTTCTCCGCCCATGCCAAGGAGGCTTTCGAAAACCGAGATTGGCAGCAGATCCAACGACTGGTGGCCGATCGTATTCAGGTATATGATGAACGGGTCAGTGAAGCCATTAGCGAGCTACGCCAACACTACCACGAGGTGATCCAGCATGAGGAGACCTGGCGTCTGACAAAAACGGCGTATATCGCACTATTAGTCGACCATTATCAACCCGAATTAGCAGAGACCTTTTTTAACTCCGTCTCCACTAAGCTACTGGATAAGGCCTACTACCGCAATCAGTTTATTTTTGTCAAACCGGCGGCAGCCACCGAGTATCTAGAGTCCGATCGTGGCACCTTTAAGTCCTTTTATCCGGTCGATCGTGATTTACGCGCTTGTTTTTCCAAGGTACTCGACTTCTATGATTGGCAGGTGCCCTTTGCCGATCAAGCCCGCGATGTTGAAATGATTCATCAGGCACTCCTCGATTATCTAGGTGAGAGCTATCTTCTCAACGAGCTCAATCTACATATACAGGTACTGCAATCACCCTTTTATCGTAATAAATGCGGCTACATCATGGGCCAAGTGATTAACGGTCACGCCCGTCACCCTTTTGCCATAGCCATCATGCATAATGCTAAGGGCGAGTTGGAGGTAGATACGGCGCTCTTTAATCCGCAGCATATTTCCGTGCTCTTCTCGTTTGCACGGGCCTATTTCCTCGTGTCAATGGATGTGCCTTCAGGCTATGTCAACTTTCTACTGCAATTGATGCCAATGCGTAATAAGGCCGATATGTACGCCATGCTAGGATTGCACAAACAGAGTAAGAATATTTTCTGGCGTGATTTTTTACAACATCTGCATTACTCTGAGGATCAGTTTATTCTTGCCCCCGGTATTAAAGGCTTGGTCATGACGGTCTTTACCCTGCCCTCATTCCCCTTTGTCTTTAAGGTGATAAAGGATAAGTTCGGCCCGAATAAGGACTTCGACCAGGATTATGTACGTGCTAAGTATCTTTTAGTCAAAAAACATGACCGCGTGGGGCGCATGGCGGATACGCTCGAATACTCCAATGTCGCCTTACCACGTCATCGTTGTAGCGAGGAAATGATTCAGGAGCTACGAGAACTTGCGCCGTCTCAATTAGAAGAAACTGAGCACTTTATTGTGGTGCGCCATTGCTATGTGGAGCGTCGTCTAAAACCGCTTAATATGTATTTATTAAATGCCACCGATGAAGAAAAAGAGCGCGTCATCATCGATTATGGTAATGCACTAAAAGAGCTTGCTTCGGCTAATATCTTCCCCGGTGATATGCTCTTTAAAAACTTCGGCCTAACCCGTTTTGGTCGCGTGATTTTCTATGACTACGATGAAATCGAGTATATGACCGACTGCCATTTCCGCGACATCCCGCCTGCTCCCTATCCGGAACTGGAAATGTCGGGTGAGGTCTGGTATCCGGTGGACAAATACGATGTGTTCCCCGAGGAGTTTGGCGCCTTTTTATTAGGCGATCCAGTGGTGCGCAAAACCTTTATGCAGCATCATAGCGAGCTCTTAAGCTCGGCTTTCTGGCAAGGCAAGAAGGAGCGCATTCAAAACGGTCAGATGGATGACTTCTACCCCTACCCCGAGGAGGTGCGCTTTAGAAATGGCGATGACGGTAAAACCAAGTACCACGGCCAGGTTGAGGACTAAAGGAGCGCAGGCGCACTGAGCGATATTAGCTGTCATAAAGCTGTCATTACAGACTGTTACTATTATCTTGATAACTAGGGAATCGTCTGTAAATGACAGGAGTCTTCCATGAAAGCAAGTACGCTCGCGCGCTTAGGTGCAACTGATACACGCTTATTTTTCCGCTTATCAGCTTATAACCGCAAAAAGTATATTGCGATCTTAAGTCAACTCCTCTCGACACTTGGTAATGGCCCATTGTATGCCATACTCGGGATGGCCATGTGGATTTGGGCCGGTCCTGAAGGTAAGCAGCTGTTCTATGCAGGCGTACTAGCTTATAGCTTTGAATTACCGATTTACTATGTGCTTAAAAATAGCATTAAGCGTGACCGCCCCTGCTACAAAATCGTTGATGTGGTCAGTCTAGTCACCCCGTCGGATAAATTCAGTTTCCCTTCCGGGCATACGGCGGCAGCCTTTGTCTTTGCGACGACTATTGTGGCTTTATACCCCTTCTTAGCCGTGCCAGCCTATGCATTTGCTACCTTGGTAGGGCTATCGCGTGTGATTTTAGGCGTCCACTACCCAGGTGATATTGTGGCTGGGATGGTCTTAGGTTTAGCTAGCGCTTGGTCCGCCTTAACCATCATGGCGATTTAATTTGATTGAGTTTTATTAGTGCGAATTCTTTATGGTGTACAAGGCACGGGCAATGGTCATATCACCCGCGCCCGTGTGATGTTACCGGCGCTACAAGCAGCCGGTTGCAAAGTAGATTTTGTGTTTAGTGGTCGCCCAGCCAATGCCTATTTTGATATGGCCATGTTTGGTGATTACCGAGCCTTTCAGGGCTTTTCATTTTATACCAAGCAGGGTGCCGTCAATTGGTTTAAAACCATCAGTGATGCCCGTCCGCTACGCTTTATAAAGGATGTCAGCGCCTTAAATGTCAAGGACTATGATTTGGTATTGACGGACTTTGAACCGGTTAGCGCATGGGCCGCCAAGCTACGTGGCGTACCTGCCATCGGCCTAGCCCATCAATACGCTTTATGTCATGCCATTCCCGGCACGGAAAAATCACCGCTACTGGCTCAAGCACTCAAAAGCTTTGCCCCAGCTAAGCACTATATCGGTGTGCATTGGGCGCCCTATGATGCACCTATCGTACCTCCGCTGATTGCCATGAACCATGAGCAAGCCACGCGTGAAGAAGACTTTATCCTGGTGTACCTGCCCTTTGAGGATACGGCACAGGTGATTCAGTGGTTACAACAAATCCCTGAACAGCGCTTTATCGTCTATCGTCAAGGTGACACCACGGTGCAAGACAAAAACATCCTAGTCAAACCCCTAAGTCGCGAACACTTCCCGCAAGATCTCGCCGCCTGCGCCGGGGTGATTTGTAATACTGGATTCGGTCTTTGCAGCGAAGCCATGGTACTAGGAAAAAAAATATATACCAAGACCTTAGCCAAGCAAGTCGAGCAGTTTTCTAATGGCAAAATTTTAGAAGATTTAAATCGGGCTGTTGTATTTACTGAGTTTGAGACCACCGCCTTACGCCAATGGCTCATGCAAGCTAATCTACCACGGGCCGTGTTTCCACCGGTGGCTGAGGAAGTAGCAGCATGGATAGTCTCGCAGAACTACGAGGATTGGCAGGGTTTAGTGACGCGCTTGTGGGCTAGGGCTGAACAGGTGGCGCTGTAGTACTCAGCCTAAGGGACGCCACACGCCACCATAGCACATTATTTTAGACAACAAAAAAGCCGTCAATCACAATGGATTACGGCTAATTGCTACCACTACTATCTACTGATAAATAGTGGTCGGGACAGTAGGATTCGAACCTACGACCCTCTGGTCCCAAACCAGATGCGCTACCAGACTGCGCTATGCCCCGACTGGCTAAGCAATAAATTATACAGGGTTTTGAGATTAATGCAAGTAGATGACAAGTAAAAAATCAAATTTGTTAGTTAAAACCCACAATCATAAGAAATTTGTGGGTTTTAACACACGCCACTACTTGCCGCCTCACTTACTCTGCTGCAGGCGTATCAACCTCACCCAGTAGGTTTTCTTCGTTTTCAATCCCGCCTAAGGCCTTCACCGATAAACGGATACGACCGCGATCATCCGCTTCGATCACCTTAACGCGTAGCTTCTGACCCACTTTAAGTACCTCATTAATATCATTAATGCGGTAATTAGCGATTTCAGAAATATGCAGTAAACCATCGCGACCCGGTAGGATTTGTACAATCGCACCAAAATCTAGCATGCGCTGCACCGTACCCTCATACACCTGATTTACCTCAACCTCAGCGGTAATCTCAAGAATACGACGCTCTGCCTCTTTTGCCTTATCTAAATCGGCACTAGAAATTGTCACCAGACCGTCATCACTGATATCGATTTGGCTACCTGTTTCCTCGGTTAGCGCGCGAATCGTCGCACCACCCTTACCAATCACATCACGGATTTTTTCAGGGTTGATTTTAACCGTCAACATACGTGGCGCAAAGCTGGAAAGCTCGCTACGCGAACCAGAAATCGCTTCTTCCATCTTACCCAAGATATGCATACGACCCTCTTTGGCCTGAGCCAACGCAGCCTGCATAATTTCTTTGGTAATGCCTTGGATCTTAATATCCATCTGTAAGGCAGTAATACCCGCTTTGGTACCAGCGACTTTAAAGTCCATATCGCCTAAGTGATCCTCATCACCCAGAATATCAGTCAGCACGGCGAATTTATTATCCTCTTTGATAAGACCCATCGCCACGCCAGCCACGTGATCCTGCACCGGTACACCCGCATCCATCAAGGCCAAGCTACCGCCACACACCGAAGCCATTGAGGAAGAACCGTTAGACTCCGTAATCTCAGACACCAAACGAATGGTGTACTGGAAATCATCGTGCTTAGGCAAGGTGGCAACTAAGGCACGCTTTGCCAAACGACCATGACCGATTTCGCGACGCTTAGGCGAACCTACGCGACCGGTTTCACCGGTAGAAAACGGTGGGAAGTTGTAATGCAACATAAAGCGTTCACGCCCCTCACCCATCACCGAATCAATGATTTGCTCATCCTGCTTGGTACCAAGGGTCGCCACCACGATAGCCTGTGTTTCACCGCGCGTAAATAAAACGCTACCATGGGTCCGTGGCAACACACCTAAACGAATCGAAATAGGACGGACGGTGCGGGTATCACGGCCGTCAATACGCGGCTCACCGTTAAGGATTTGACTACGCACAATCTCAGACTCTAGCGAGAAAAGAATATTTTCAACCTCAACCGCATCAAGCTCTTCGCCTTTGTCAGCGGCAGCAACGGCTAACTGCTCCTGCACCGCTGTATGGATTTGCTTGATTTGCGTACTACGCGCTTGCTTTTCACGCACTTTATAAGCCGCCTGAAGACCCTCTTGTGCTGCCGCTTTAATTTGAGCTACTAGGGCTTCATTTTTAGGGGCTGGCTGCCAATCCCAAGCAGGCTTACCTGCTTTTTCTACCAGCTCATTAATCGCATTGATCGCGGCTTGCATTTGCTCATGACCAAACACCACACCGCCTAGCATCACCTCTTCGGATAGCTGCTTGGCCTCGGACTCAACCATCAACACCGCAGCTTCTGTACCCGCTACCACTAAATCCATCTGCGATTTTTCTAATTGGCTAGGGCTCGGATTCAACACGTAATTGCCATCAATATAACCCACACGTGCCGCGCCGATAGGACCATCAAATGGAATACCAGCAATCGCTACCGCCGCTGAACTTGCAATCATGGCAATAATATCGGGATCAATCTCCGGATCCACCGATAACACATGCACAATCACTTGCACTTCATTATAAAAACCCTCAGGGAATAAGGGACGCAAAGGACGGTCAATTAAACGAGAGGTAAGGGTTTCCTTTTCGGAAGGCTTAGCTTCACGCTTAAAGAAACCGCCGGGAATCATACCAGCGGCGTAGGCCTTTTCAATATAGTCCACGGTCAGTGGGAAAAAATCCTGGCCTGGCTTAGCATCCTTAGCGGCAACCACGGTCGCTAACACAACTGTATCGCCCATCGAAGCTAACACAGCACCCGTCGCCTGACGCGCAATCTCGCCGGTTTCTAGGGTAACAGTATGCTCACCATACTGAAAAGACTGAGTAAATTTATTAAACATGTGGATTCCTTAATCTACAATTTTGTCCGAAATCTCAAGCGATACCACGGTTCTATAACGCTTGTCGGACTAACAATAAAAAGCCGTGCAGCAGAAAGCATCTGTGCACGGCTATGAATCTCTACTTCTAAAGACCCGTCAATTACTTACGTAAGCCTAATTTAACAATTAAATCACGGTAAGCGTTAGCGTTAGTTCTTTTTAAGTAGTCTAGTAACTTACGACGACGGCTAACCATACGTAATAAACCGCGACGTGAGTGGTGATCCTTGGCGTGCTCCTTGAAGTGAGAACCTAACTCGTTAATACGAGCGGTAAGCAAAGCGATCTGTACTTCAGGTGAACCGGTATCGCCCTCTTTGCGAGCGAATTCTGAAACAATTTTTGCTTTATCAATATCTGCAACTGACATACTATATATCCTTAAAACATGCGTTGACACGGATAGAGCGCCAACGTGAACATAATCAATTAAACCCTAACTTTTGACTTCCTCCACTCCCTAAAGGGATGGGATTCCTACAACTAGACGATCAAGCCCGACCGCAAATCTTAGAGGTGGCTACCGCCTTGCAATTCACACCTTGCATCTAAGATTCTTATTTCAAACTAACCCTACCGTTAAGATTGTCTGTTGACACGAGCTAGTTTGAGAGTGTGTGTGGAATACCATCTACTAGCCAAAACACTGCGTACTCGCAATTTATACTTGTCTTAGCTGTTTTTTGTAGATGGTTTGAATTAACAACTGATTGATTGTAGCAACTTTGTCGCCTTATATCCACCCCTTGAAGTGGGTGGTTTTACGGCGACTGATGATAAAGCTCGCATGCTAATCATCTGCTAAACTAAAGCTAGCCAGTCGCTACCTAACTGTCACTAATTTATAAGTTAATCGCTAATTATACTCCCTTTTACCATTTAAGTTGTGTTTAAAATCACCACTTGAGAGAAAATAATGCAATCTGTGATAAATAAGCCGCAAAAAGCCCAACCGCGTGCCCTCCATGCCCTTTATCGACCCGCATTTTTGCTTGCCTTAGCCGGCGTGCTTAGTGCCTGCGCCAGCTATCGTGATGTGCCGGCAAATGCTACACTACCTGAGGCTTTGAGCATTATGGGACAAGCTACTCATCAGTGCGAGCGTGCCGATGGCGGTCAACGTTTGCTTTGGTCACAACAGCCTAACGGGCAATATGTGTACGGTGCTGATGTAAATGCTGAGGGCTATTTAATCGGTTCTGTTTATTCGATACTCACTCCACAAAACTTTAAAAAGCTAGACCGTGGTCAGTGGTCTGCCCAAGCGGTACTATGCGAATTCGGTCCACCAGCGGAAATCGAGACCCTTGGCTTAGGCGAAAAGCGTGAGCAGATTTGGAGCTATCGCTACAAGGAGGTTAACCACTGGAATAAGCTGCTGCATATTTATATGGGCAAAGATGGTCAGCAGATGACGCATTGGCATACTGGACCGGACCCCCGCTTTGATCGCGATTGCTTCTTTGTCGAATGCTAATAGCACCACGCCCGCGACCATTTATGGTACCGCGGGCGTTTTTATTATTTATGATTTAACTACTCGGTCTTTCTCAAGCTGCGTAAGCGCCTAGCCTTGCGCCAGCGTAGCAGCATAATCACCCAGCCTGATAGGGTATAAGATAAAAAGACAACGGTGATGACCAATGGTGCATTAAGCATCAACAAGGCAAATAACAACACCAACAGCGTCATCAATAGCGCTGGTGATTTTTTCTCCATAAAGAGACCTGATTTGCCACTAAAAAACGGCGCATTGGAAATCATGGTCAAGCCTGCATACACCGTGATCACAAAAGCAACCCACGCATGCGGATCCGAGATGGGTAAGCGATTATCCACCGACAACCAGACAAACCCGGCGGTTAAGGCCGCCGCTGCAGGGCTCGGTAAGCCCTGAAAGTAACGACTATCAACAATATTAATATTGCTGTTAAAACGCGCTAAACGCAGAGCAGCACCGGCCACATACACAAAGGCAGCTAACCAACCCCAACGACCCAAATCGTTTAGGGTGTAGGTATACATCACCAAAGCTGGGGCCATGCCGAAAGACACCATATCGGCCATGGAGTCGTACTGCTCACCAAAGGATGATTGGGTTTTGGTTAAACGTGCAATACGGCCATCCATCCCATCCATCACCATGGCCGCAAAAATCGCTAAAGCAGCCCATTCAAAGCGATGATTCATGGCTTGCATCACCGCAAAAAAGCCAGCAAATAAATTAGCCGTGGTGATCGCATTCGGCAATAAATAAATACCTCGCTTAGGCACCGGCTTTGCATTAATCAATAAGGGCTCTGCACCATCGTCCTGACTTAGCGTATCAGGACTAGCTAAGTCCTCATTGGCCTGTGCAACCCCTGTCTCTGCACCCTCAGCGCTCGCTCTTTGATCCTCTGCCATCATGACTCCAATTCGGCTAATACCGTCGTTGTATGCGAAACCCTATCACCGATAGCGACAAGTGGCTTAGCCTGCAAGGGTAAATACACATCCACCCGCGAACCAAAACGAATAAAGCCGTAACGATCCGCCGCCTGCAGCACCTGCCCCTCCGTCACATAACATAAAATGCGTCGTGCCACTAAACCGGCCACTTGTACCGAAGTGACCAGCTGCCCATCGGCGCGCTCAATCACAATGGCATTACGCTCATTTTCTACCGAAGCCTTATCCAAATCGGCATTAACAAATTTACCCGGATGGTACTCGACCTTATGAATCCGTCCACTGATCGGCATCTGATTGGAATGCACATTAAACACATTCATAAACACACTGATTTTAAGTGCTCGACGCTCGGCATAAGGATCGTGCACTTCCTCAACGGCCACAATACGACCGTCAGCTGGAGACAGCACCAAGCTATCGCCGGACGGTGCCTGACGACTCGGATCTCTAAAAAACTGGATAACAAATATCGCCACTAGGGCCAATGCTAAACCTAGCCAGCTATTAATAAAAGCTGCGATAATCGTTAAAATCAATGCGAGGGCAATAAAAGGCCAACCCTCTCTTGCGAGTAACGGGCGCTTTTGTGCTTGATTCTTTTGTTGTAACTGATTGCTCACCAAGGTACCTATACAAGTAAATTTAATCAATTAATTCATCACCCTCCATGGTAACATGCAGACGCCCTTGGGTAGTCGCTAAGCCACCTTGAACCACATGCTTTTTTTCAATACGGCTAAGATTAAGATTGGCTATCAACTCATTTAGATGAATTGATTAGACCGCCTTGCAGCAATCAAGTAATATATGACTAGTCAGTAAATTTTTTTACAGGCGCACATGAGCGTCTAGTTATTAGTTATTATCACCACCTCCCCTGAAGCAGGCGAGGCCGTCAGCCATTCTAATGTTGGAGAAACAATGAAGTTACATGATTTAGCTAAAAAGCGTCGTTCTATTTATCACCTTGGCAAAGACATCGACCATTCTCATGCCGAGCTTTACGAACTCATAAAAAAAATTGTTAGTGAGAGCCCTTCCTCTTTTAACTCACAAAGTTCTCGTGTGGTGGTACTGTTTGATGAGGAACATGAGGCCTTATGGGATATAACACGTGAGACATTGCGTGAAATCGTACCAGCGGATAGTTTTGAAGCGACCAATGCAAAAATGGATGCCTTTAAAGCCGCACGTGGAACCGTATTATTTTATGAAGATCAGGAGCCGATTAAGGCATTGCAAGAGCAGTTCCCACTCTATGCGGATAAGTTCCCAATTTGGTCTGAGCATTCGACCGCCATTGCTCAATACGGCGTATGGCTGGCGCTTGCCGAGCATGATATCGGCGCTTCACTACAGCACTATAACCCCCTCATCGATGCCGCCGTCGCTGAGCGCTGGGATATTCCTAGCAACTGGGTGTTAACAGCACAAATGCCTTTTGGTAGCATCGAGACGCCTGCAGCGGCTAAAGACTATATGGATGAAGTCGATCGTTTCCGCGCCTTTGGATTATAAGTTAAAGCCCTCACAGCGCTAAAGCAACATCGTCCCGAGCAAATTAGCACCCACGCTTAATTGCTCGGGATTTTTCTTGCTAACAGCGCCTATAGTAAAAGCGCTGTGTTAACTATTAAAGTAGCACTGCACTATGCGGCTTATTTGCTCTGATCCACTTCTGGCAATCGTTGCTTTTTCATCATGGCTTGCTTTTGGTGCTGAGCAGCAGCGCAACCCTTAGATGAAGCGCAACCGCTGCAACCCTTTTTCTTAACGAGCTTATGATAGATATACCAGCTAGAAAGTGCAAATACGGCGCCAATAATAATTAAATCCATCATCTTAATTTACTCTTGTGTCATGGCTTTAGCCTGAACCCAAATCACCGCATCTTGGCTTAATTCCTTGCCCTCATAGCTGTCATCGGGACCTACGCCCAGTGCGGCAAAACCCCACCAACCTGCTTTAGGAATGGCAAAATTAAAGACCCCCTGACTATCGGCTTTGAGCACGAGGGTCACAAAGCTATCTTGTGGTGCTTTATATTTTAGGGGGCCGGTTTTGTTTGCCTTCACATCCACATCCGTATTGAGGTATTCCACTTCAATCTCAGCAAATGGCACTGGCTTACCCTCACTCATCACCACACCGCTAAAGCTACCATGCTCCCACACGGCATAAGGCTTGGTTAATGGCACAATTTCAGCCTTCAGACCTAATTCACTATCCCAATCGGTGGGCATACCGGCCACATTGACGATGAGCTTGGTGATTTGCTGAATGTATGCGTCCTCGTTTTCTTCAAAATAAGGCGCTGGGGTTAAGACAAACATGTGATCGCCCATGGAACGTGCTTTGTAATCTAACTCAAAGGCTTGGCCTTTATTCTCATTACCCGTCCACTCAATGGATTTAAGCTCAGCTAGCAGATCCTTTTCCTTTTCTTTGTGAACCACATAAAAAGACGCTGGCTTTTTCATATCCATGGTGTGTGAATCTTCAAATGGGTGAGCAAACACAAGCTTCATGGGAATGGTTTGCCCCTGATTTAAAGCAGACTCCGGTGTGTAAAGCATTTGAAAATGCGCATTGGCCGAGCCCATACCTAAGGCAAACATTAAGGCACTTAAGGTGAAAAATTTCTTCATAAATAAACCTCGCTTCGCTTAATTAATCTCACTGCCATTTAGCTGGATACGATGACCATCACCAGCATCAAACACGGCTTTATACTCACCCTCGGGTTTTTTAAAGTTGACACTATTCAACTCATCAAAAGTCAGGCTATGAATTCTTTGGCCATCTTGCTCAACGTAGAAATTCACACCACTGGCGCTACTACCGTCACTAAAACCACCCTCGCATGTAATGGTGCCATCGCCCTCATCAAAGCAAGACATTAAGGCGGTATGGGCAAAGGCACTGGGCGCCAAGGCTAAACATAATGCGGTCATTAAGAATTTTTTCATCGGAACACCTTTAAGATTAGTTAAAACAAACAGGAATCAAATGCTACTTGCACACTACGCTCCCAAACACCACTAGCGATAGTGATAGCTCGCCTGGCCACCACTCGTTTCAGGCAAGACAGCGGAACCCCTAAAAAAACCTAAGACTAAGGTAATGGCCACCACCGTGAAATAGAAATACACCATGGTATGCAGCCCATCCCAGGCAAAATGCGTTGCTAAGGTAAAGAAAGCAGAAGCAAATAACAAACCGAGACTAAAAGGCAGCGCAATCGCCAACAGCATCAATTTGTAGGACTGCACATTAAGCTTTAGTACCACCATCGATGCAATGCAGGGCGGCGTAAAAATCATAAAGATCAACATCGCCACTGCATGCAGTGCGGTATAACCCGTTTCTGCACTAGCGAAGGCTTCTTCTGGACGATCACCCTGACCTTGCTCATACATCGAACCAATGGTGGCTACGGCACTTTCACGTGCAGCAAAAGAGCTTAAGAAAGCCACGTTAACACGCCAGTCAAAGCCCGCCCATTGCGTCACCGGTTCAATAAAGCGACTGACGCTACCGAGTAAGGAATTCTCAATACGCTCGTTTTTAATTTCGTTTTGTAATAACTGCGACTTTTGTGCCAATTGACGCAAGGCCCGATTAACGGCACGCTCATCGTTATTAGTAGGCTTCACAAATCTAAACAGCTCAGGGTATGTTTGTTCAAAGCGTGTATCCAACGCTTTTACCCTATCCGCTGAACTGGCCGCCACCATCCGCTCGGAACGGTATTGATTGTGTAAATTCACCAGTTGATAAATCGTTTCCTTACTGTGCAACGATTCAGCATAAGGTGAGTTTTGTACACTCGCTTTAAAGTCCTCAACCATGGTTGTAGCACGTTGCTCAAACGCAGCTTTAGTCGCTGCTGGCACCCCCGGAAATTGCAATAGCACAAAAAGTACGACAGCCACCGCCATCACAATGGTGCCGACCTTATAGATGTACATCCACACGCGCTGCACCGCACGCAATAAGACGCCCTTAACCGTTGGCAAATGATAAGGTGGCAACTCCATCATAAAGGGCTTGCTGGCGCGATTTTTAAGCACCGTCATGGTCAAGACCCTGGCCACGCTGAGTGCAATAAAGAAAGTCACTGTAGAAATAAAAAACATCATCAATGACATGGATGAGGCAAAAAACGCCCCCAACAATAAGGTATAAAACGGCACTTTGGCTAAGCAGTTCATGTAGGGAACAGTCATGATGGTGGCAATGCGCGCCCGTTCATCAGCAATTCCTTTGGTGGCCATAATACCGGGCACGGCACAGCCGCCGACAAAGGCTCCACCTAACACCAACGGCAAGGTCGATTGACCATGTAGACCATAGCGATTAAATACGCGGTCCAAGACAAAGGCGATCCTAGGCATATAGCCCGTATCCTCTAGAATCGCAATGATAGAAAATAAAATCAGGAAGATGGGCACATAGTTCAAAAGCGCTAAGGCACTATTCACCAACCACACCACAAACTCGGTAATGAGTGGCACCTCAATCAACTGCGGTGCAGGTAATAAGCTCACAATAAAGTTCTTGGCCTTTGCTAAATAAGGCCAGGTATAATTGGTCAGCTCATAGCCTTTCACAATCGACAGCTCGTAGGTACCATATACCACCAAAGCCAAGACGACAAAAGACAACTAACGATTTAGCACGACCTTATCGATCAGAGCAGTGAGTGAGGTTAAAGACTTCGCTGGCAGGTGCACGATGTGGTGACATAAGGCACTGGCTGCAGCATGACGGGTAGCGGCAATACTGGATACCGCATCAAGCTCAGGGTGCTGTTGCGCTAAGCCTTGTTTGACAGTAGCAATCGCTTCAGCCAAGGCCGGGGCAATGGCTAGTAGTTTGGCTTGTACTACAGCATTACCCTCTAAGAGCTTAAGCGCAAACCACCGTGGGGCAACGCTCGCCTCGATCTCTGAGGCAATACGCTGTGCCAGTGTATCAATGGCTGCCTCTAACTCTGGATAAAATAATTGGTATGCTTGGGGTGGCGACTGCTCCAGTGACTGCGCTTCAGAAATGGCACTAATTGCCGCTAGAATTTCCTCTCTACCAATCTGCTTTGACGCCACCGCCTCAATCACCGGCACCTTAAACTCCGCCGCCAGGGCATCAATATCAATCTGCATGCCCCGACGCTTCGCCACGTCCATCATGTTGAGTACTACAATCACGGGCTTGCCAATTTCGAGTAACTGATAGCTCAGATATAGACTGCGCTGAATACTCGACGCATCAACCACATTGATAATGATGTCAGGATCTTCATCAACGATATAGCCAATAGCCGCCTGCTCTTCAGCAGAGAAGGCGCTAAAGGAATAGGTGCCCGGGAGGTCGACCAACTCAATGGTCTGCCCTGCATGGCGCAGTACCGTGCTTTTTTCTCAACCGTCACACCGGGGTAATTAGCCACATACTGCTTGACCCCACTCATCATGGTAAAAATAGTCGATTTACCGCAATTAGGCTGACCCGCAATGGCTACTTTAATCATGGTGCTACTCGTCTAACCTCTAACATCTTTGCCTCTTGACGACGCATGGATACGTAGTATCCAAGCACCTGCACTTGAATTGGATCAAGTAATGGTGCGGAGCGTACCTTCTCAATTTCAACGCCTGGAATAAAGCCCATATCGAGGAATTTTTGCTGTAAAGCACCCTCGCCACGTACATGTGCAATCACTGCTTTTACATTGCACGGCAACTCGTCTAGGCTGAGAATTGCCTCATCTACTGAGTGATTTTCTGACATCATCACAAGCTTAAAATCTGATTTGAAATGAAAAACTAACTTAGCTAATCGCTTAATTTAGTTAACAATTTAATACTAATGATAATCATTGTCAATATCATTTGCAGAAAGGATTGATCAAGCTCAAATGGAGCATCACTTTCTGTATGCCGTGTCTTTGTACAACAACATGCGCAAGCACAAGGGTGGTCTCTGTGAATGAGCCACAGGCATGATTGTTGATGTAATAAAGGAATTGACGCTATGCTAAAAACAGCGCTTAAGAAGTGCGGAGGGAGCGCTTAAGCTATTTGATAGCTCAACTACGCGACACTTAAATCAAAACACATCCCATCTTGAGCAAGTTGCACACCGGTCGGTAATTGCTCGGGATGCTGGATCAAATACGTCTCTAAGCTATGATCGATATGGGTTAAGTAAAAAGCCTTTGCTGGTATTTGGGGCACCAAGGCCAAGGCCTCATGTAGATGATGATGCCCTTTCGCCTTCACACCAGGTGGGTAGGTACAATCTACAAGTACATAGTCCACTGCCTTGGCACGCAATAAAGCTAGCA
The DNA here is from genome assembly GCF_001808505.1 of Oligella sp. HMSC09E12. Lineage (NCBI taxonomy): Bacteria > Pseudomonadati > Pseudomonadota > Betaproteobacteria > Burkholderiales > Alcaligenaceae > Oligella > Oligella sp. HMSC09E12. The sequence continues at coordinate 18,147 of NZ_KV793608.1, read as the reverse complement.
CTTCCGGTGACAAGCCTTTGGTATCGGTTAAATAGGCAATGGCTTTGCCTTTAGATACCTCAATTAAATAGCCTAAGGTCGGTCTCGAATGCTCTAGGGGCAAGGCCGTGACAGTGACGCTGCCCGTGTCATTATCCACTAGGGTCAGGCACTGAAAAGGCGCTAAGGTATGGGAAAAATCAAGGATGCCGGGGTGTTTATACAGATCAGCAAAGCCGACTGCATCATCCGGCCCATAGACTGGTAGCGACATACCCTCACCCCAACGCAGACTTAATAAGCCTTGCGCATGATCGGCATGATAATGGGTTTGAAATATCGCTGTGAGACGTGGTGCATCCACCTCATCGGCTGCTGGCATGGGAAAACGCTCCCGTAAATCCATCAGCCCGCTATCAAATAAATAAACGTCCCGACCGATTTGCAACATGGCACTGGCGGGACGTCTAATCAAACGACTATCTGCCCTTGCTAGCTCACAAGCGAGGCAGCGGCAGTTGTAAACCGGTAGCTGCGAAGCGCTACCGGTTCCTAAGACAGTAAAGCGCACCGGCTTAGTTTTTGCTTTGGTCAACTAGTTTATTCGCTGCAATCCAAGGCATCATGGCACGCAATTCAGCGCCGACTTTCTCGATTTGAGACTCTGCGTTAATACGACGACGAGAGGTTAAGGTAGGCGCACCGGCTGCGTGTTCAAGAATAAAGCTCTTAGCATATTCACCGGTCTGAATGTCATGTAAGCACTCGCGCATTGCTTGCTTAGTTGCTTCAGTCACAACACGAGGACCTGTCACATACTCACCATACTCGGCGTTATTCGAGATAGAGTAGTTCATATTGGCAATACCGCCCTCGTAGATTAAATCAACGATAAGCTTTAACTCATGCAAGCACTCGAAGTACGCCATTTCAGGTGCATAACCCGCTTCAACTAGGGTCTCGAAACCAGCCTTGATTAACTCAACGGCACCACCGCAAAGTACGGCCTGCTCACCGAATAAGTCAGTTTCAGTCTCTTCACGGAAGCTCGTTTCAATAATACCGGCACGACCACCGCCGTTAGCGCTCGCGTATGAAAGCGCAACATCACGGGCAGCGCCAGATACGTCTTGGTAAACAGCCACTAAATGAGGTACACCACCACCATTTTGGTAGGTATTACGAACTGTGTGACCTGGTGCCTTAGGCGCAACCATGATCACGTCGATATCATCACGCGGCACGACCTGACCGTAGTGAACGTTAAAACCATGAGCAAAGGCTAAGGCAGCGCCAGCCTTCATATTGGCCTCAACCTGGTTTTTGTAAACCTCGGCAATGTTTTCATCCGGCAATAAAATCATCACAACGTCAGCGTCTTTAACCGCATCAGCCACTTCAGCAACTTTTAAGCCAGCGTTTTCAGCCTTTTTCCAAGACGCACCGTTTTTACGTAAACCAACGGTCACATTCACACCGGATTCGTGTAAGTTAAGCGCATGCGCATGCCCCTGAGAACCGTAACCGATGATCGCTACTTGCTTGCCCTTGATTAGGGATAAATCACAATCTTTGTCGTAAAAAACTTTCATAACTTCGTCTATAAAATTAATCTATTACTGCGTTATTTTTAAAAATTAAACTTTTAAAATACGATTACCGCGCCCTACGCCAGTCACACCGCTGCGCACAGCCTCTAAAATCATCCCTGGCTCTACTGCCTCGATAAAGGCATCAATTTTTTCCTGCACACCGGTGACTTCAATGGTCATGGTCTTGTCGGTGACATCAACGATACGACCGCGGAAGATATCGCTAAGGCGTGTAGCCTCTTCACGCTCCTTGCCTACAGCGCGTACCTTAATCAACATCAACTCGCGTTCTACCATCGGGGCTTCGGTCAAATCAACCACCTTGACCACATCCACCAAGCGGTTTAAATGCTTCGTAATTTGCTCAATCACATCATCCGAGCCGTTGGTCATAATGGTCAAACGTGACAAGCTGAGGTCCTCAGTGGGCGCTACGGTGAGCGTCTCAATATTGTAGCCGCGAGCCGAGAACAAGCCGACCACACGAGATAAGGCACCGGGCTCGTTTTCCAATAAAATCGAAATAACGTGTTTCATTTGCCCTTCCCCTATACATCAATGCCGTCGATTAGCATTTCAGTTAAGCCCTTACCGGCTTTAACCATCGGCCAAACGTTAGTTTCACGGTCAGTCATAAAATCAAGGAACACTAGACGATCCTTGTGTGCACCGAAAAAGGCCTCACGCAAGGCCGGCTCCACATCCGCCACCTTGGTCACTTGAATCCCCACATGACCATAGCTCTCTGCCAACTTCACAAAGTCGGGCAATGAATCCATATAGGACTCGGAATAGCGTGACTCATAATCAAGCTCTTGCCACTGCCTGACCATGCCGAGATAACGGTTATTTAAACAAATGATTTTCGGGGTAAAACCGTACTGCTTACACGTGGCGAGCTCCTGAATATTCATCTGAATCGAGCCTTCACCAGTGATGCAAGCAAACATCCCGTCAGGATTTGCCATTTGCGCACCCATGGCATAAGGTAAGCCCACGCCCATCGTACCCAAGCCGCCAGAATTTAACCAACGACGCGGCTTTTCAAAGCCATAGTACTGCGCAGCAAACATCTGGTGCTGCCCTACATCAGAGGTAACAAAGGCCTCGCCACCAGTCACTTCCCATAGCTTTTCAACCACAAATTGAGGCTTAATCACATCATCTGACAGTGTATAAGCTAAGCACTTACGCTCACGCCACTCATTAATCTGCTGCCACCAAGCCTCAATATTTTTAGCAGGCTTGTCTGGATTATCTCGCAATGCGCGGAGCTGGGCGTTCATCTCCTGCAGCACGTCTTTGACATTACCCACAATTGGCAAGTCCGCACGTACACGCTTAGAAATTGAAGATGGATCCACGTCAATATGAATCACCTTACGTGGCACCTGTCCAAAATGCTTAGGATTGGCAACCACGCGGTCATCAAAACGCGCACCCACACAAATCAGCACATCGCTGTTTTGCATGGACATATTGGCCTCATAGGTACCATGCATCCCCGGCATCCCGACATAATTAGGATGACTCGCATTAAGACCGCCTAAGGCCATGAGGGTTGTAGTACAAGGCGCTCCTAATAAATCAACAAACTCTCGCAGCTCATCGGCCGCATTGGATAAAATCACCCCACCGCCGGCATACACCATCGGTCGAGAGGCAGCGCGCAATGCGGTAATGGCCTTTTTAATTTGCCCCTGATGCCCCTTAACCACTGGATTGTACGAACGCATTCTCACCTCCCCCTTGGGTGGTGCATAGCGACACGTATCAACGGTAATATCCTTGGGAATATCCACCAATACCGGACCGGGACGACCGGTCGACGCAATATGGAAGGCCTTACGCATGGTGTCGGCCAAGTCTTTGACATCACGCACCAGGAAATTATGCTTTACGCAGGGACGCGTAATCCCCACGGCATCACACTCTTGGAAGGCGTCCTCACCTATCATTTTGGTGCCGACCTGACCACTGATAACCACCATCGGAATCGAGTCCATGTATGCGGTCGCCAGGCCGGTCACGGCATTTGTCAGCCCGGGACCACTGGTCACAAGGGCTACACCCACTTTATGAGACGATCGGGAATAAGCATCGGCAGCATGAATTGCGGCCTGCTCATGACGCACTAGAATGTGCTGAAAATCTTCTTGACTGAAAATAGCGTCATAGATGTATAGTACTGCGCCGCCCGGATAGCCGAAGATGTGCTTAACACCCTGTTCGGCCAGACAACGAACTACTATCTCTGCGCCCGTTAATTGTTCCATTTTTATGATCCTTTCATAACCAGTACGTTACCCAACTGAACTTGTGGTGCTTGACGTAGTCAACTAGCCGCCGCAGCGCTTCAACCCTCACAGAGGATCTCCACCCACAACAGATAATTGGCTCGAACAAGACCTTCAGCGGCTTGTACATCGCATTAAAAATATGCAAAAAAGTCAGAAACGGAGTCTGCGCATTCGCTTGTGGCGAGAAACGACAGATTTTTCTAAACTTAGGGCTATATAGCTCGATGACTTGGTGTGTAACTAGTCAACTATACTCAATGGGTAATTGAATATCTTCTGTCTATAAGTCCGTTGTTTTTCTGATAAAAAAACATAACTAGAAACATTAGCTCATTAGGATTAAAAAATCAATTCAATCGCCTAAATACATCATTTTTTTTAAAAAATCATGCATAAAACAACAGTATCGCAATGGCAATCTCATCAATTTTAGAAAATCGATTGCGCCCAAAAGTTTATAATAAAGCGTCTTTTGAGTCCTAATGATCAGGTGAGAAGCAGTGCATATTGCAAGCGATACGCTCAATAAATTTATCCACAGCCCGGAGCTATACTTCGGACTACGTAAGGCCTTCGGCTTATTTGTGGCCGTTGTGGTCTTTGTCGGCTTATTGCAGGACTACGCCCATGGAGTTGCCTTTGCCAGCGGTGTCTTGGCTATGTCGATTGTGGATCCACCTGCTGCCTACAGTCTACGAGCACGTAGTAATGAGCTTTTATCCACCTTGCTGCTATGTAGTGCAGGCACCTTTTTGGTGAACCTAGTCGGTCCCTATCCTGCGATTTCTTGGATTGTCGTCACCCTGTTGGTGTTTTTTTATACCATTCTGGCCGGCTACGGTAAATCTGGCATGTTGATTGGCTTTGCCGCCTTACTGGCGGTGCTAATCAATCATAATTTTGTCAAACCCTTTGATGAGGCGATGATACATAGTGTACTCACCTTGTTGGGTTGTACTAGCTATTGGTTTTTCAGCCTGAGTATCAGCTATGTGTTTAGAAAATACGAGCAGCGTCTCATTATTGCGACTGCGCTCTATGCCACCGCCGATTATATGCTGGCACGAGCCCGTTTATACGATATGGAGCGGGATTTGGATCAAAGCTTTCATCAACTGATTAGCCAGACCTCACGTATGATTGAGGCACAACAAGCGGCGCGCGATATGATTTTACGGCATTTGCCGAGCGCCGATGAGAGCAGTTCCTATGAACAACGCACTCGCTTGTGGAATATCTTTAATCGGATGGTGGCGATTATGGATAATATGGTCGCTACTCATACGGATTATCAATTTCTTCGAGAAAAGCTAGGCGAACATGATGCCTTACTGTTTATGCGGGATACTTTAGTCATTTTAAGCACCACCCTGCAACATGCTGCCACCGATTTGATTCGTAACGAACCGCTCTCCTATCGCAGTAGTGTCAAGGCCGAGTTGCGGGCGCTGGAGTTTGAGATTGAGCAGTTTCGGGCGCAAAATCTACCACAAGAGGACCCCGAAATTTACGGTTTAGTGATCCAGATTTATCGACGCCTTCGAAATACCCACTTTAATGTGGAGGAAATCAGTAATAATCTACGCTACGTCAAAAACTTCCAAGGTCCACCGGATCCACGCCAATCCGGTCTGCAACGCACAGCGAGCGCTAAGGAAGCAATCACCATCAGTCCCTCCTTATTGCAATTTCGTTCGACCAACGACTATTCTCTGTCGCGTCTAGTAAATCAGCTTAAAGACGGCTTGCGTTCACCGATTGTGCGCTATTCGCTGCGAGTAACGGCGGCAGTGCTGTTGGTGCAGCTGGGCACCGCTTTGGCACTACTCGCCCCCATTGATGGCGATACCTATCAGAACCTTAGCAATCATAGTAACTGGATTCTGGTGACGGTACTACTGATTATGCGTCCGGGCTTTACCCTGACCCAGCAACGCACGAGCTGGCGCCTTATCGGGACCTTGATTGGCTGCGTGATCACGATCGGACTCTTTGCCATTACGCACAATGATATTGTGATTTTGACGATGATGTTCATCGCCATGATTTTAGGCAATACCTATATTAAGGATAATTTTAAACTGGGATCGGTCTTTATCACGGTCTATATTTTGATTGGTTTCCACTACCTGACCCCAGGCTTTTACTGGTTGGTCGGTGAACGGGCGTTGGATACAGCGATTGCTTCGGTGATTACTTTTCTCTTTAGCTTTTTATTGCCTTGGTGGGAAAAGGATCAACTGCCACGCTATGTGAGTAATACCATTGACGCCCTTTATCACTATCTGCACGATACCATTGCCCATGTACGTGTATTACAAGCGCTACCCAAGGATCAACGGATGGTGGAACCAACGGAGCCCACGCTGCTGGCAATGCAATTATCGCGCAAGAAAATGCAAGATGCCTTTGCACTGTTTACCGATAGTTTAAACCGCATGATGAGTGAACCTGACCGTCGCCAAATGGATATTATTCGCTTAAACCGCATTTTACTGGAAGCTGATGCCTTGGCTAGTCAGATAAACTCCATGGTGCCGCTGATGAGTCAGTTTGATGATATTCCTACGGATTTGGAGAAAAACATCGACTATGTTTATAACATGCTGACCTTAAAGCCGTTTGAGGGACAAGATGAACCTCCTCCGCTTGAGTCGGGGCAAGACTATATCAGCATGCGCTTCCCGATGAAGCAGATGTACAAGGCCTCGCAGGTACTAAAGCAAGAAGCCACGGCGATGGGCTTGGGGTGATAATAGGCGTAGCAAGCACTCGTCTACGCTTATCATCACACCCGAGTGACCGTTTAGCTAGGCTTCAATCCTTCGCCCTAGGCAAGCATTTGTGGTAGCCACAACACCAACACTGGAAAGAAGATTACCAGTAACAACACCAACACAGCAACCAACACAAAGGGCCAGATCGTTTTAAATAAATCCAGAATATCTAGCTTACTCACTGCGGCTGCCACATAAACACAAGCACCCATGGGTGGTGTAATCAGGGCAATCGTAATATTAAAAGTTATCACTAAGCCCAAGTGCACTGGATCCACCCCTGCCTGTATGGCAACCGGCCATAACACCGGCGTCAACAATGTCAGCGCCGATACTTCCTCCATAAACATCCCGGTCACAAAGGTGATTAAACTAATCAATAGTAAAACGGTTGTTGGACTATGGATAAAAGGCGCAATCAGCTCACCAAATTGTGCCGGTGCTTGTACATAAGAAAGCAACCAACTCACGGTGGCTGAAGCCGCAATAATGAGGAAAATGGCCGAGCTTAAACGCGCCGTCTCAATGACCGCACTCAGCAATTTTGGCAGTGTTAAAGAGCGACTCAATAGCCCATAAACAGCAACATAGGCCGCTGTTAAGGCACCCGATTCCGTGGGCGTGACCTTACCAAAGACGATACCGGCAACAATAATAAATGGCGCAACCAAAGCAGGTAAGGCAAACAATAGACTGCGTAGCAACACCGACCAGCCTGCCCACTTTTCAGAAGCAGGTAAATGATGCTTATAGGCATACATGGCATTTAAAATCATATAAGCCACGCCGAGTAGTAAGCCAGGCACGACACCTGCCAAAAAAAGCGAACCCACTGAGGTATTGGTGAGTGCACTATACAGAATCATAAAAATCGAGGGCGGTATAATCGGACCGATCAGTGAGGAGCCAGCTGTCAGACCAGCAGCAAAGGCGGTGGAATAACCGTCCTTACGCATGGCCGGCACTAAAATCGAACCCAAGGCTGAAGTATCCGCAACTGCAGAGCCATTAACCCCGGCAAAAAATACACTACCTACGACATTCACATGCCCCATACCACCACGCCAATGGCCTACTAAACAGCGCGCCACGTCCATGATGCGTGTGGTCATGCCACTGGCATTGAGTAAATTACCTGCCAAGATAAAAAATGGAATGGCCATCAAAGAAAAACTGTTAATGCCATTAAAAAATTGTTGTGGCATCACTCTGGCGACCATCTCCAGATCCACAAAACAAAAGCCCACCAAGGAGGTCACTAAGAGTGACACAAATAGCGGAACGCCTAATAATGCATGCACAACAAAGACCAAAAACATGGTGATTAGCATTAGACCTCTCCTATTTGTTGTGGCATAGGCTTAGCCCCCCGCAACAACAAGCCAAGGGCAAGTAAGGCAAAACCAATCGGCATCGATAGCATCAGTAGGGTGCGACTCACACCCAAGGTTGGCGAACGGAACATGGACACTGACTGGGCGTAGCGCCAGCAAAGCCAAGCACCGACTAAGGCAATCACGACACCCAAAAACCATTGATAGCGCACCACCCAACGTGCTTTTGCAGGTGGTAGGAATCGTTCAGCTAAGGAAATCCGCATATGCTCGCCACGCAACCAGACACCCGCCATCCCTAACATGGCGGTCGCAATCATGGCATAGCGCGCTAGTTCATCGGTCCAGATCGGTGCTCCGCCAAATACGTAACGCATGGCGATGCCGTATAAGACCACACTGACATTAATTATCACCATCAAGGTGGCCACGCCGATGCTTAAGCGTGCAACACCTTCACATAGAGATGAGCGCATACTATCTTCTCACGATTTTATTTAAATTTAAACTAGTAGATCAAAGATGGCCTCTCGAACTCATCAAAAGGCCATCATGAAAAGCAAAGCTAGGCGATTATTTTAAGTCGTTTTTAGCTGCGTCCAAAAACTCCTGCGAGATTTTTTGATCGGCTAAGAATTTCTCATAGGCTGGTGCTGATTTTTCTCGGAACGCCGCTAGCTGCTCAGCGTTTGGACGAATCACTTCCATGCCATGATTTGCAAGGGTTTCAATCCGCTCCTCAACCTTAGCCTCATTGAGCTGGCGGGCATTTTTATTCGCCTCTGCCACGGCTTCCATAAAGGCGCTACGCGTTTTCTCATCCCAGGCCTCAATCATTTTTGCATTGCCGACTAAAAACTGATCGGAATATTGAATATTGGCCAGGGTCAAGTACTTTTGAACCTCGTGCAAGCTACCTAATAGAATGTACATCGGTGGATTCATCTGCCCGTCTGCCACACCGGTTTTTAAAGCCATATATACTTCCGTCCAAGGAATAGGCGTACCGGACGCACCAAAGGCCTCATACAGCGCCACTTGGCTCGGATCCATGGCACGGAAACGTAAGCCTTTAAAATCATCCGGTGAGGCAATGGCTTTTTTGCTATTGGTAAAGGCTAAAAAACCACCCTCTTCAACGACTGCTAACATTTTTAGACCTGAACGCTGCTCCAAAGCCTCGGATACCATGGACCAATACTTGCCTTCATCAAAGAATTGACGTGCTGTAGCAAAGTCCTTAAACATAAACGGGGTGGCGCTAACATACACCTCTGGCACTAAGGGTGAGACACCAGCAAAGGAGGCAATATTAAGACTCGGCGTCGTCATGGTTTGCTCCATACGCGCCTCTTCCTCACCTAGCATGGAGTTAGGATAAAGCTTCAACTCAATGGCACCACCGGTTTTTTCCTTGACCAGTGCCTGTAAATCAGCAGCAAAGGCGTGCACCGCATTTTTCTCCGCATCGGGTGCACCGTTATAAGAAAGATTAACCACTTGGGCAGACAATGCGCTGCTAGCATAACAAGCCAAGCCGGCCGCCAAGGCGAGTAGTGAACGTTTAAACTTCATAGGAGCTTCCTCATTGCTAAAAATAATCTCTGTGTAAGGTAAAACATTGAACCGCGTCTGTCAATTAGGGCAAGTACAAAGCCGCGTGGAGCAATTCCTCCCATACTTTATTTGAAGACTATGCACATTGCCACCCTCAAAATCTTCGCCCTTATTCCCAGTGCTCGGCCCACTATTCCCAGTGCTCGACTCACTATTCCCAGTGCTCGGCACGCTCTCAACGCCTCGAGCCTCTTCCTGTTTAAAACACAGCTACCTCCATAGCCATAAGCCATTTACCGCTCACTTCCTAAAGCCTGTACTTATCTAGCTATCACCGTATAATAAGATCATTGTTATTAACAACGCCCTTTCCTATTGATCGAACGAGTCATGACACAACACAAACACGATGCTTCCTTCTTTTTCCCCAACCCGGTTTCGCAGCGCTTTTGTAACCAATGTGGTGCGGAGCTTAGTCGCATTATTCCACCGGGGGATAATGAGCTACGTGACGCGTGTTTAGCATGCGGTGCGGTGCATTATCGCAATCCCTTGATCGTGGTTGGTGCACTACCGATTTATAACAACAAAGTCCTCCTTTGCAAGCGCGCCATTGAGCCGCGCTATGGCACATGGACCTTCCCGGCGGGTTTTATGGAGCTTTCTGAAACCACTGCCCATGGGGCTAAACGTGAAACCCTCGAAGAAGCCGGCGCTCAGGTTGAGATTGGTGATTTATTTACCATCATTGATGTGCCTGGCGCCAATCAATTGCATTTGTATTATTTAGCTCAAGCCCATAACGATCAGCTAGATCCCGGTATTGAAAGCTTGGAGGCCGCCTACTTTGATATCCAGGATATTCCTTGGAATGAGCTAGCTTTTAGAAGCATTCGTACCACCTTAGAGCATTATGTACAGGCCTTGGAAAGCGGTGATTTTGGGCCTTTTAATTACGTTATCGAATAAGCATGATGGCGCCACTTTATTTGATTGATGAATACAGCGATTTGCCCCCGAGCTACTTTGCCTTAAGTGATCCCGAGGGTCTAATTGCCGTTAGTCAAACAGTGAGCGCCCGGTTGGTGTGGCGCGCCTATCATCAGGGCTACTATCCTTGCAGTCCAATCGGTGAAGAGCTCACACTCTGGTGGGCACCTGCAGAACGCCTGGTGTTAAGACCTCATGAGCTACATCTGTCAAAGAATTTTAAAAAGCAGCTCAGAGCCATTCGCCGTGAGGAACAGCATGCTTACGCTGCTATTCAAGTGACGGTCAACCGATGTTTTGAAGAGGTGATACAGGCATGTGCCGCCATTCCAAGGCAACAGGATTTTGATGGTGGTTGGATTTCTGATGAAATTATTGAGGCCTACAGCGAATTACATCGTCACGGCATGGCGCATAGTTTCGAAACGTGGCAGGATGGTGAGCTGATTGGCGGTCTTTATGGGGTGAGTTTAGGGCAAATTTTTTGCGGCGAATCGATGTTTAGTAAGCTTTCCCAAGCCTCACGCATTGCCTTTAGCCATGCAGTGCCTTTTTTGGCACAACAAGGTATTCGACTGATTGATTGTCAACAGGACTCTGAGTATTTACGTAGCTTCGGTGCTACCTTAATCCCACGAGCGGATTACGAATTTTATTTACAACAATTAGCCTATGCCGCCGCACCCGTGCATTGGCCAAGCGGACGCATTTCATTGGACGGACAGTATATTCGCGCCGTATCAGCGGGTGAGGACAATGATGCAGTCCTTTAATCTCCACCTCTCCTCTCCCGTTAAGTGCAGCTATTTGGCGGACCAGCAAGCTAGCTCACAAGTTATCGTGCCTGCAAATCAGGTCAATGCCTCTTATTACGGTCCTTTGCTACGCCAAGGCTTTAGACGTAGCGGTGTTTTTGTGTATCGCCCTCAATGCGCTCAATGTCGTGCTTGTCAGTCGCTAAGGATTGATGTTAATCGATTCACCTTATCCAAACGCTTTAAGCGGATTATCAATAAAAACCGTCACCTGCATTGCCGTCGATTACCGCTGCGCTGGGAAGAGGCGCATTTTCAACTGTATCAGAAGTACCAACAACATCGACATGGTGAGGTGCAAAGCGAGCTCAGCATGCGTACGGATTATAAGGAGTTTATTCTGCAAAGCTATGTGGATAGTGCCTTGCTAGAGTATCGTGATGCCAACCATCAATTAAAAATGGTTTCCCTAATTGATATGAGTGATGACGGGCTATCTGCCGTTTATACCTTTTACGATCCCGAGGATAAAACAAGTTTGGGGCATTATGGTATTTTATGCCAATTGGATTTATGTAAAGTGGCAGCCAAACCCTGGCTTTATCTAGGCTATTGGGTCGAGGGTTGTCAAAAGCTCAACTATAAAATGGACTATCAACCCGTTGAGATTTTCCGAGACGGGACATGGATTCCTTATAATCGTGATTAATTATTATTTTTAGGGCGTCTTGTTATGCTTTCAACAATCAACTTTTATCCCCTGATACGACCGCTATTATTTCGCATGGATGCTGAAACGGCGCATCATAAAACCCTAACGATGTTAAATAACCTCTCCAAGATTGAGGTGTTAAAAAAATGTCTAAGCGCTGATATGCCACAAACGCCTAAAAAAGTCATGGGCCTGACCTTTTTAAATCCCGTTGGCTTAGCTGCTGGCTTAGACAAAAACGGTGAGTTTATCGACGCCCTAGGCACCTTAGGTTTTGGCTTTATCGAAGTGGGCACGGTCACCCCTAAACCACAGGACGGCAACCCTAAGCCTCGCCTCTTTCGCATTCCCGAAAGAGAATGTTTGATTAATCGTATGGGCTTTAATAATCAAGGTTTAGATAGCTTTTTAGCGAATGTACAAACGCATCAATACCGTGAATACGGGGGTATTTTAGGTTTAAATATCGGCAAAAACGCAGCCACGCCCATCGAGCATGCAGTTGATGATTACCTAATCGGTCTACGCGGTGTCTACGCACATGCTGACTATATTACTATCAATATCTCCTCACCGAATACTGAGAATCTGCGCTCACTACAAGCTGAGGATGAGTTAGATCGCTTATTAAAAGCCTTAGTGGATGAGCGTGAAGTACTAGCCCAAGCCCAATCTAAGCAGGTGCCTATTTTATTAAAAATCGCGCCAGACATTAGTCAAGAACAATGCATTGCCATTTGCAATATTGTGCGTCATCACCGACTAGACGGTGTGATTGCCACCAACACCACACTTTCCCGAGAGGCGGTGCAGGGCCTGCCACATGCAGATGAAAAAGGTGGTTTATCAGGTCCGCCGGTACATGCCATGTCACTAGAAGTGATTAAAACCTTGCGTAGTCATTTAGGACCTGATGTCGCAATTATCGGGGTGGGTGGTATTAGTCATGGACGCCAAGCCGTAGAAAAGCTGCAAGCGGGTGCTGATCTTGTACAACTTTATACAGGCTTAATTTACCAAGGCCCGCAGCTGGTTAAAAACTGTGTTCATGCGATCAAAGCTGCTGGTCTTTAAGCTCCAAAGCTAATCTGCAACCGCATAAAAAATACCGTCAAATCAATCGATCTGACGGTATGTTTACTTTGATGTAGGCTGCAACTCGTCTAAGACTGCAGCTACAAAGCTAAGTAATTACTTAGCAGCTGTTTTAGTAGCTGGTTTAGCTGCAGCAGCCGCTTTAGTTGCATTTTCAGTAGCTTTTAAAGTAGCACTTGTAGCAGCAGCTAAGTTATTTTGAGCAACTTCAGCCGCTTGTTTAGCAGCCTTGTTGATAGAATCGTAGGCGTTGCTAGCAGTAGCAAAGCTTGATTTCAATAGAGCGATAGCGCTTTCAGAACCAGTAGGTGCATTTTTAGCAAACTGCTCTAAAGCTTCTTCCATTTTCTTTTGAGATTCAGCTACTTGCTCTTCAGTAAGCTTGATAAGCTCTTTGCTTACTTCGTTCATGATAGCGTACACGTCTTGCGTATAAGCAACGGCTTTTTCAGCGTTAGGCTGAGCGATAGCAGCAACGTAGCTAGCAGCTTCTTGAGGGTCTTTTAACTCAGCAACTTGTTGAGTTTGGTCAGCAGCGTCAGCGATAGCGCTTTTAATAGCTTTTAGGTTTAAATCAACTAGTTTTTCGAAACCGCTGAATAAAGAACCCTGAACAGAGATAAACGTATCGATGGCTTCTTTTTGACGCTGTAATAATTGCTGTTGAACTTGGTTATTCATAATAAATTCCTTTTTAGTACGAGACAGTTTAAATGGGAGCACTTCATCGTTGATGCAGCATATTATGAATTCTATGTTGCATCGCAACAATTGTTATTATTCCAAAGAAGACACTCTCTGTCAAGTGTTTTGTTGCATTGCACAAACAGATTGGCAAAAAGAAATAATATATAAATCAATTAGCTAGCAGACCTTATACAAAACAACCCAGCTCGCGAGAGATGTCTTTGGCGGCACGTTTTAAGTCCTGACTCCACGCATATTGGATACGTGCAGCCGGCGCAGACAGGGAAAAACCAGCCACGACCCGTCCCTGCTCATTAAGAATCGCTGCTGCCAAACAACGCACCCCCTCTTCTAGTTCCTCGTTATCAATGGCAAAGCCCTGCTGATGAATCGCCGCTAATTCATTTTTTAATCGCTGCACTTCATTGACGCTTTTGGCGGTACTCGCCGGAATACCGGTACGTTGCACATAATCCAGTAATTCCACCGCATCAAAATCCGCCAAAAAGAGCTTACCTACGGCAGTTAAATGCAAGGGGGCTCGTCCGCCAATGGGTCGCACCACATGAATGCCTGATTGACCGCTCCAACAGCGTTCGATATACACAATATCATCGCCCTGTCGAATCGATAAATTAATGGTCTCACCCGTTTTTCTATGCAATTCCTGCATTTGCGGATAGGCTAATTCCTGAATATTGAGTCGGTTTTTAACCAAATGACCTAACTCCAACAAACGCAAACCGAGTTGATAGCGACCGCCTGGCAAATGCTCGACAAACTGAGCAAGCACTAAGTCATTTAAAATTCGATGACAGGTAGAAATATTTAAGTCGCTCTGCGCCACCAAATCCTTAAGACTCAAGGGCTCAGTTGATTGAGCGAGTAACTCCATCAACCGCGCCGCACGCTCAAGTACCTGAATCGAATATTTAGACCTACCCTCTGTCATCGCTGTCCGCCGACACTAGAAACTAAAACGACCGCCGACGCGCAACACCTCACCGCGCAAAAAGTCATATGCTTCTTTAAGCGAGCTCTCGTTTTTACCCTTAACCCCTAAATCTATAAAGCCAGGGGTATCACCTTGCGCCATTTTAGGCAAACTAAAGGTCGTCACATCAGGCCAACGGCTCTCAATCTCCTCTAATGAAGGCGCAATTCGTGACTCGGGGATATGATAGACATTCACCGCCAAGATTTTGGTGGGGTTATTTTGCAATGCCAAGTACTTATTATCCAGCACCCACTCAAACATCGCCCAAGCCATTTCAGGAAAACCGGGTACAAAGGTATGATCCTTAATAAAAAAGCCTGGAATACGATTATAAAAATTAGGTACAATCTCAGCACCCTCGGGAAACACCCCCATGGCTAAACGGCGCTGGTTTTCAGGGGCGCCCATATCCTGATCAATCTTACCAATGGCGGCGCGACTCATCACATACTCCATAATCAAGGCCTCAGCCTCTGGATGAAGCACTAATGGCACGCCGAGCGCCTTAGCCGCAGCCTCACGGGTTTTATCATCTGGGGTGGCACCGATACCACCGGTAGAAAAAACGATATCACCACTGGCAAAGGTTTCTCGATAAATTCGCACTAACTCATCTAAGTCATCGCCAATAAAGCGCGCCCACGATAAGTCCATACCTCGTGCACTAAGCAACTCAATCACTTTACTCAAATGCTTGTCTTGACGACGACCAGATAAAATCTCATCACCGACGATGATTAAGCCAAACTTTCCGGACTTAGGCATAGGGGCTCCCTTATGATTTAACATGTGTTAGTAAATTGCACATAATAATAGACGGCATTTGCGAATTCAGGTATAAATGCTGATGCAAAAGATTAATAGAAGTTTATCAAATCGCTTCTACACTACGGGTTTATCCATGTCTTTTTTTATAAAAGCTTTTGAACACATTGATGAAATTCAAGCGGCGCTTGCAGCCAACAATCAACGTATTGTGGTCTGTTATTGTGCCGCTTGGTGTCGCACCTGTGATGGCTACTTAGAGGCCTTTAAGGAACTGAGCCAGAAGTTTCCCGAGCAGGTGTTTTTATGGGTGGATATTGAGGATGAAGAGTCCTTACTGGACGATTTGGATGTAGAAAATTTTCCCACCATTTTGATTCAAGAAGCGGGCAGCAATCGATTTTTTGGCACCATGCTGCCTTATATTGCCCATCTGGAGCGGTTGTTACTAAATACGCAGGAGGGTCAGGTCATCAAAAGTGATGAGGGACCTAGAGCGATTAGCGAGCTACTAGCCGCAGGCGCGACCGATAAGTAGTCGCCCCAAGACTGACTTGATACGGCTTATTCTCGACTAGATTTTCTACCACCACCGAGCAAAACCGCCAACATTGGCTCTTGCCGTTCGTGTGAACGTTGTGGTTTGCCGGTGGCTGCCGGTGCATCACTTAGATCCGGCTCATACGGCTTATAGAAAAAGGCATCAATCGGTTCACGCTTCGCCTGCTGCTGATAGGAGCGACGTGGCTGCTCTTTTGCCCGCTCAATAAAGGTTTCAGGAATGGTTAATTGCGCTAGTTGCAGATCCTGCTTAACCAGCTCCTGGATATTAGCTAATAGCATTGATTCCTCGGCCTCATCATAAAAGGCAATGGCCGTCCCTTTGGCACCAGCTCGGCCCGTTCTACCGATACGATGCACATAATCCTCGGGATTAAAAGGCAAGTCATAGTTAATCACACAAGGCAAGCCAGCCACATCCAAACCACGTGCTGCCACATCCGTTGCCACCAATACCTGCACCTTAG
This sequence comes from Oligella sp. HMSC09E12, assembly GCF_001808505.1. Classification (NCBI taxonomy): domain Bacteria; kingdom Pseudomonadati; phylum Pseudomonadota; class Betaproteobacteria; order Burkholderiales; family Alcaligenaceae; genus Oligella; species Oligella sp. HMSC09E12. Next base: position 1,579 of record NZ_KV793608.1, on the reverse strand, counting down.
CCGCTTTAAAATCCTCTAGCGTCTTAGTCCGTTCAAATTGCGAACGATCCCCATGAATGGGCTCGGCCGATATCCCCTCTTGCACCAAAAAGCGACTTAATCGATTCACTTCGAGCTTGGTATTAGCAAACACAATCACCTGCTCTGAATAATGCGTCATCAACAAATACAACAGGGCTGAACGCTTATCCTGCGCATTGACTTGATAGACGATTTGAGTCACGGTATCTGCGGTCTGATTGTTATTTGCCACGGTAATTTCAACGGGATGGTTGAGAATACTCCGAGCTAATTTACGAATATCGGGACTAAAGGTAGCGGAAAACAACAGATTCTGACGTTGCTTAGGCAAATAACTAACAATTCGCTCAAGATCAGGCATAAAGCCCATATCCAACATACGGTCGGCCTCATCTAGCACCAAGACACCCACTTGGCTTAAAGTGACATTTTTTTGTTCTAAATGATCTAATAAACGGCCGGGGGTTGCGATTAATAACTCGCAACCTTGGCGCAACTCATCCCGTTGGGGACGAATATCAACCCCACCATAAATGGCGGTGGAACGTAAGGCAGAGGTACTACAATAGCGCTCGACATTTTCTGCCACCTGATCAGCCAATTCACGGGTCGGCGTTAAAATCAAGGCACGCACGGGATGACGTGCAGGCGAAGTACTGTGACTCGCAAAAGGCATGATGCGATGCAAGACCGGCAAGGTAAATGCCGCTGTCTTACCCGTACCGGTTTGCGCCGCCCCCATCACATCACGCCCAGCCAATACGGCTGGAATCGATTGTGCCTGAATTGGGGTGGGCTTTGTGTAGCCACTATGAGCAATGGCTTTTAACAGGTCGGGATGTAAGCCGAAGTCCTCAAATGATAACTGCTCGTTGTCGGCAGCGGGACTGCTATCGGAGCTGCTTGAATTATTATTGTTATTACTTAAATGACGCTGCATATGGATTTGTAATACCTACTTCTCTATAAAATCTATGTTGTAAAGCTCATTTTACTACAGGGCGTCTTAGCTACCCTGATTAATAAAGAAAAAAGCAGATTCATCGATTAAGTTGCTGAGGAAACTCCCATTATTCACTCCTAATAAGTCACAATCACAGCCCCAATGCAAAGAGAATGATTCATTTAACATCAGCTATCGAAGGCTCTATTGCTAAGCATCACTCGCACGAACAGCTCTGCACGATAGTGTGGGTCCTGGCTTTTTCGTCCAAGATTGGTTGGGTATGAGGGGGGGGTGTAATTGTCGTTAAGAATCGGTGAGCTCAAGAAAAATAGATCTTATCTCTCTCAACGGTCCTTTAAACGCTTAAAGACAGCTAACATTTCAGGATCTAATAGCTGCTTCTCTAATGATTTGCTACGCTCACCTAAGAATGCTTCAAAATCACTTTCAGGAATTGCGTCGATATAATGGGCCAGTTTATTATGTTGAACACTGCGAAAGCCTAGATCTCGACTTGCCATTTTTATTCGCGCATCTTCAATTGAGGGTTTTAAATAAGGATTATCTTCAGCCTGACTGATCGAGACTTTTGCATAAAAGCAGTTAAATACC